>NZ_JBHWLR010000003.1:0-7833 GCF_042731755.1 Promicromonospora sp. NPDC059942 | reverse complement strand
GGGGGGGGGCGCGGGGGGGGTGTCTTTTTTGGTGGGTTCTTGGGCGACCACCCCGTCGGTGGGGGGGGGTGCCCCCCCCCCCTCCCCCTCCCCCCCGCCACCCGGGCGGATCTGGGTCAGAAGCCTTCGATGCCCTGGGCGCGGGCGAGCTGGGCGAACTGGTCCTGGGTCTGCTGGGCGACCTGCTCGGGCGTGGTGGCGCCCTGGATCATGTCGGCCAGGTAGATGTACAGGTCGGGGTTCGCCACGGCAAGCGCCTGCATGGACCCGACGGACTCGCCGAGGGACGCGTGCACGTCGAGGAGTGCCTGCGGCACGGTGTCCGGCGTCGGCACGGCGTCCTGCAGCGAGATGGTGTCGCGGTCCGCGACGAAGTCGGCGTACCCGTCGCCGAGCCAGTACGCGAGGAGCTGGCGCGCCGCGGCCTCGCGGTCGGCGTCCCCGGTGCGGAACACGACCAGCGCGTTCGACTGGTCGGGGATGAACGTGCCGACGTTGCCCGTGGGCGAGATCGGGAAGAAGCCGATCTTCTCGTCGAGCTCGGCCTGGTCGGCCTTGGCCTGGAGCTGGCCGAAGAACGAGTTCACCTGGACCGCCATCGCGGCGTCCCCGGCGAGCAGGGCGTCGGCCTGGTCCTCGAACGTCGCGGTCTTGATGTCCTCGTTGAACAGGCCCTCGTCGATCAGGCCCTGGTACGTCTCGATGGCCCCGAGGATCTCCGGGTCGGTGAACTTCTCCTCGCCCGTGTTCACGCGGTCCCACAGGCCGTCGCGGGCGGCGTCGGCGAGCTGCACCTGGACCCACCACTGCGTGGCCCAGCGGTCGCCGGCCATCTCGAAGAACGGCGTCTGCCCGTCGGACTTCAGCGTCCGGGCGGTCTCCACGAAGGCGTCCCAGTCGGCGGGCGGCTCGGTGATGCCGTGCTCCGCGAACACCTCCTTGTTGTAGTAGACGCCCTCGACGGCGGGGCTCGTGACCAGGGCCGCGTAGCGGGTGTCGTCGAGGACGCCCGTCATGTCGGCGAGCCCGTCGGTGTACGCCTCCACGAACGGCGCGCCGTCGAGCGGCTGCAGGTTGGTCGGGGCGTTGAGCGCGGTCAGCATCGAGCCGGTCGGCTGCCAGAACGCGAGGTCGGGCAGGTCGCCCGTGGCGACCTTGGTCTGCACGCCCTGCTCGTACGGGTCGGGGATGGTGACGACCTCGACCTCGGCCCCGGTCAGCTCCTCGAACCCGGCGACGACGGCGTCCGGTGCGGTGTTCGAGTTCTGCGCGGCCCAGATGGTGAGCTTCGTGCCGGTCAGGTCGGTGTCCTGGGCGGGCCACTCGGCCGCCCCCGCCTCGGGGGCGGCGTCGCCGGTGCCCGCGGTCGGGTCGCTGCACCCGGTCGCGAGGAGGCCGACGGCGACGACCGCCGTCGTGATGGTCAGATACCTCTTCATATCGACTCCTTGGATGGTCGCAGTCTTCGCCGACTGCGGGTCGAGCGGGGCCGCCCGGCGGCCCCGGTGATCAGGCGAGGCCGGTGTGCCGGACCCTCAGGACGCGGGCCTGCGGCCCGGACGGGATGCGCAGGTGGACGGGTCCGTCCGCCGCGCGCGTGACGTGCCACCCGTCGTCGGGCGGCCCGTAGGCGATGTCGACGCCGCCCGCGGGCAGGTCGAGGTCGATCTCGGTGGCCTCGGCCCCGCGCCACCAGACGACGACGAGCGACTCGTCGGCGCCGCGCAGCCCGGCCGCCACCAGCGGCGCGCTCCAGGCGGGCAGGCCCAGCGGCCAGAACGGCACGGAGCCGACCAGCCGGTCCGCCCACTCCTTGGCCAGGTCCACGCCGCCGACGACGAGGGCCGCCTGCTCGGGCGTCATCTCGTGCAGCCGGCCGGACAGGTAGAGCCGGCCGGTGAGCCCGGTGCACAGCGTGAAGACGATCTCCTCGTCGGTCATGTCCGGCTGCGGGTAGGCCCAGTTCGCGGCCTGCTCGGGCACGATCCCGACCAGCGCGCCCGCCGCGATCGGCGGGTAGAGCAGGGGGTTCTGCTGGTCCGACGTCGACTGCAGGTCGAGGCGGGACAGCAGCGCGTAGTCGGCGCGCATGGCGCCCGAGGCGCAGTTCTCGATCACGAGATCGGGGTGCCGCGCGAGCACGCCGTCGATCCAGTCGAGGTGCGCCCGGTTCTGCTGGAGCAGGCCGTCGCCCGGGCTGTCGGCGTCCAGGTCGGTGCCCGCGCCGGGGGTGACGTTGTAGTCGAGCTTGAAGTAGCCGACGCCGAAGTCCTCGACCAGGCGGTCGACCACCTCGTCCAGGTGCTTGACGACGTCGCGGTGCCGCAGGTCGAGCAGGTGCCGGCCGTGCTCGGTGATCCGCACGCCGCCCCGCTGCAGGAACGCCTCGTCCGGCAGCCGCTCCGCGAGCGGGCTGCGGACGCCCACCACCTCGGGCTCCAGCCAGAGCCCCGGCACCATGCCGCCCGCGCGGATGGCGTCGACCACCGTGCGCAGCCCGCCGTCGGGGAACCGCGAGGCCGACGGCTCCCACAGGCCCACCGAGTCCCACCAGTCGCCGCCGTCGTCGTACCACCCGGCGTCGATGCAGAAGAGCTCCGCCCCGGTACGGGCCGCGGCGTCGACCAGGGGCAGGAGCTTGGCCGTGGTCGGGTCGCCCATGAGCGTGTTCATGTAGTCGTTGAAGACGACGGCGGGGCGGCGCGGGTTGCGGCGCAGCGCGCGGCGGTGCCGCGTCATCTCCGCGAGCGCGTCCTGCCAGTCGCCCGCGGCCGCGAGGGACACCTGCACGGACTCGAAGGACTCGCCGGGCGCGAGCACCCGGGTCCAGGCGTGGTCGTCGTCGGTGGGGCCGAACAGGCCCAGGACCAGCACCTCTTCGTCTGCGGTGTCGAGGCGGACGCCGAGCTCGGCACGCCAGGCGCCGTTGTGCTCGACCTGCCAGGCGAGCGCGGGACCGTCCTCCGCCCGGAGCACGCCGGCGGGGTTCCGGGTCCCCGAGGACCACGTGCCGGTGCTGACCAGGCTGCGGGACCCGCGCGCGTCCTGGTGCTGGTGCGCTGGGAGGTCCAGCCCGACGAGCCCGTCCTGGCCGGAGAGCCGGGTCCACGCCCAGCGGTTCTCCCCCACCCACTCGCTGTGGCCCTCCAGGGACAGCGTGCCCGCGACCGGGGCAGCGCCCACGGGACGGCCGATCACCAGCGAGGACACGGCCTGGAGCGCGACGGGTTCGGCCCCGTCGTTGCGCACGGTGGTCCAGGACCGGAGCGAGGCGCCGCCCGCGCGGACCTGCAGGTGGGAGGTCACGTGCAGGCCGGTGACGGCGTCGCCCTGGAACACCCGGACCGTCGTCCACCCGTCGCTCGCGGTCACGTCGTGGCCGAGCACCCGCAGGCGCGCGCCCACGGCGGTGGCCGTGTTGCGGGTGTTGGCGCTGGCGCGGCCCTGCCCGACGGCGAGGATCTCCACCAGCGGCTGGGCCGGCGCGGCGAGGCTGTCGGTCGTCCCGGGTGTCCCCGTCGTGGCCAGGGCGGCCGGGGCGTCTGCCGGCAGCACGAGCGCGAGCTCGTCCTGGTCCCGGGTCCAGAGGGTCACTCGCGTCGCTGCGGAGCGTGGGTTGGCCGTCGTCGGCTGGCTTGCTGGCACGCCGCTATGAAAGCGCATATCAGAACGGAGCGCAAGACTGCATCTGGATGGCTTCTTTCGGGGCCCTGTCAGGGCGCAACCGCTTTCAGACGGCGCGCGGGGCGGTGCGTGGGGCCGCCGACGACCTGAGGATCAGGTCGGGCACGAACCGCACGGACGGGGGCACGTCCCCGCTGTCGATCTGCGCGTTGAGCAGCTGGAACGCCCGCTGCCCCAGCCGCACGAAGTCCTGCCGCACGGTCGTCAGGGGCGGGGTCCACAGGTGGCTGAGCGGGTGGTCGTCGAAGCCGATGACGCTCACGTCGGCCGGCACGCTCTTCCCGGCGTCGGCCAGGCCCTTGGTCAGGCCCATGGCGAGCTCGTCGTTGCCGCACAGCACGGCGGTGACGTCGGGCTGGAGCGCGAGCCGCGCGCCGGCGTCGTAGCCGGAGTCCGGCGACCAGTCGGCGTACAGCACCGCCGGCTCCGGCGCGCCCGCCTCGCTCAGCGCGTCGCGCCAGCCCAGCATGCGGGCGCTCGGGCGGCCGGGCGACGGGATCGCCACGTGGTGCACGGTGCGGTGGCCGATCTCCAGGAGGTGCCGGGTGGCGCGGGCGGCGGCGAACCGGTCGTCCATGAACGCGTGCGCCACCTGCTCGTCCGCCGGCCGGCCCGAGGCCGCCGCGACGACGGGCAGCCACTGCGGGATCGCGGCGAGCGCCGCGACGCCCGGCGGGTCGTACTCCAGCACGATCGCGCCGGCCATCGGCTGGCCGAGCGCATGGTCGATCGCGGCGTCGACCGTGCGCCGGTCGTCGGTCTCCACCACGGAGATGACCACCATGTAGCCCGCCTGGCGGGCCGCCTCCTCGATGCCCTGGAGCGTCGAGGCGTAGCCGTAGCGCGTCGTGTCGCCCGCGAACACGGCGATCATGGGCTGACCGCCGGTGGCCAGCGCCCGTGCGGCGCCGTTGGGCCGGAACCCCAGCTCCTTGATCGCGGCCATGACCCGCGCCCGGCGCTCGGGGCCCACCGGGACCGAGCCGCTGAGCACGCGCGAGACGGTCGGCACGGAGACGCCGGCGACGCGCGCGACGTCGGCGATGACAGGCGGCTTCATCGGGCGGTCTGGTTCCACGGGGCCAGGTTACGTGCAATCCGTGCGGAGGTCGCCGGTCACTCTTGCCAATCAGAATGATTAACGCTTTCATGGTCCCGGCGCCGCGTCCCCGACGCGGCCGCCGCCCTCCCTCCGCCCGGAGCGTTGCCGTTCCGGGCGGCAGGCAGGCCGACCGATGGTCCCGATCCACGAAGGAGTGGAACACAGGTGAATGTTCCTGATAGCGCAGATCAGATCCGCACCGAGCGGCGGTCCAGACGGCGCCGCGCGTGGAGCGGTCTCGCGGTGACGACCCTCGCCGCGGCCACCCTCACCGTCGCGCAGCCAGCCGCGGCCGAACCCGAGAGCCTGACGGTGGACTTCGGCACCACGACCGGCGCGTTCCGGGGCGGCGCGACCGGCACGCTGTACGGCTTCGGCGACGTCGGGGTGCCCACGACGGCCCTGGTCAACGGCGCCCACGTGACCAACTCCTCCCAGCGCGCGCCGTACGGCACGCAGCACCCGAGCGGCGACGCGCTGCGGGTCGAGGACGGGTTCTTCGCCAAGCACGGCGAGGAGCTGGCCATCTACATCCAGGACTACTACCCGGACTGGTCGTACAACGGGGGCAAGCGGCCCGGCGACACCCGCACCTACGACCAGGCGACAGGCACCTACACCGAGCAGCCGAACGGGGTGTGGGACTACCTCGAGATCGTCGAGTTCGTGACCGAGGCCGTCGCCACGCAGTCCGACCACCCGGAGAAGTACCTCTTCATCCCGTTCAACGAGCCGGACGGCGGCAACTGGTACCCGGACTGGGCCAACCAGCGCGAACAGTTCCTCGGCGACTGGTCGGCGGTGCACGCCAAGATCCAGGAGGTCTGGGAGTCTCACGGGCTGGGGCACGCGCGCATCGGCGGCCCGGGCGACACGCGCTGGCAGCCCGAGCGGTCGGCGGACTTCCTCACGTACACGCGCGACCACGACAACCTGCCGGACGTGTTCATCTGGCACGAGCTGGGCATCGACAACCTCGCGACGTACCGGTCGCACTTCGCCGACTACCGCGCGCTGGAGCAGCGGCTGGGCATCGCGCCGATCCACGTGAACATCACCGAGTACGGGATGCTGCGCGACATGGGCGTGCCCGGCCAGCTCGTCCAGTGGCTCTCGATGTTCGAGGACACCAAGGTCGACGCCCAGACCGCGTACTGGAACTACGCCGGCAACCTCTCCGACAACACGGCGCGGCCGAACGGCGCCAACGCCGGCTGGTGGATGTTCAAGTGGTACGGCGACCTGGCCGGCTCGCAGACCGTCCGGGTGACGCCGCCCGAGCCGGACACGGTCGACACCCTCCAGGGCATCGGGGCCGTCGACGCCGACGACCGCCGGGCCACCGTGCTCTACGGCGGCACGGACTCGGACGTCCGGCTCGACCTGCGCGGTCTGGACCGCGCCGTGTTCGGCAGCTCGGTCGACGTCGAGGTCCGCGAGGTCACGGTCACCGGCGCGGAGGGGCTCGCCGGCACGCCGCGCGTCGTCCACGCGGTCGACGGTGCCCGCGTGGCCGGCGGCCGCCTCGACCTCACCCTGCCCACGTACGACCGGTACGCCGCCTACCAGGTGGTGATCACCCCCGCGCAGGACCGCACGGTCACCGTGGACCCGGTCTGGACCACCAGCGTGGAGGCCGAGGACACGGCGCTCACCGCGGCCCAGACGTACTTCCAGGACCCGCGGGCCGGCGGCGGCTGGAAGTTCCTCGCCTCGGGCAGCCACGACGTCGGGTCGTTCAACCGGCCGGGCTCGCGCGCCGACTGGACCGTGACCGTGCCGCGCACCGGCACCTACCGGTTCCAGGTCATCGGGGCCACGCCGGGCGCGCCCGGCCGGCACGCGCTCTTCGTCGACGACGCCCACCGGACCACCGTCCAGTACACGGCCGACCTGGCCCTGACCGGCACCTCGCGCTGGCAGTACCGCGGCAGCGCGGAGGTCGCCGTGGAGCTGACTGCGGGCACCCACGTGCTGTCCCTGCGCGCGAGCCAGGACGGCACCACGGTGCTGCCCGGGTCGGACATCACCCTGGACAAGTTCGTCCTGACGGACGTGACGGACGGCGAGCCGACCGTGTACCCCGCCAGCACGCTCCGCTACTACGGCGGCGCCGGCCTCGGCTGGCAGTCCGGCACGCGCGGGTTCGGCCACGTGGCGGGCCAGGCCCAGCGGGCCGACGCCTACGTCAACGCGATGGAGACCGGCTACTACGACCTCGCGGTCGACTACCACACGGCCGGGCCGTCCGACCTGCGTCTCGACCTCGGCGGGCGCACCCTGCCGCGGGTGCAGGTCCCGAACGGCGGCCACCGCCGCACCACCGTCCGCGTGCACCTCACGGAGGGGATCAACGAGCTGGAGCTGCGCTCCACGCGCGGCGTCCGCGTGAAGTCCGTGACCGTCACGCGGGCGGCGGACGGCGACGCGGCGGCGTCGACCTTCGAGGCCGAGGACCTGACGCTGCGCGGGGACGCGGCGGTGCGGAGCGTCGACCCGGCGTCGGGCTCCAACGCCTCGGGCGGGAAGTACGTGGGGTCGGTCGGCCAGGGCAGCGGGAACCACGTGGCGATCCCGCGCGGCTCCGGCTTCGACACCCCGGGCGACTACGACCTCGTGGTCCACTACGCGAACGCCGAGCTGGCCGGGAAGCACGACTACAACCCGCAGGTGGTCGACCGCCAGGCGGTCGTCACCGAGGGCACGCGGGAGGCGCCGGCCGGCTCCGCCTTCTTCCGCTACACCTACGCGTGGGACAGCTACTGGCAGCGGACGGTGCCGATCACGCTGACCACGGGTGACGGCGAGATCCGGATCGGCAACCCGTCGGCGTGGGCGCCCGACATCGACAAGGTGACCGTCGCGCCGCTGGTCGTCGGGGCGCCGGCCACCACGCGGATCCGCTGAGGCGTCCGCTGAGCCCCCGCTGAGCCGGCGACTCACCTTTGAGGCCGGGGTTTCTCCCCTTTCCCCCTTTGGAAAGGGGAGAAACCCCGGCCCCAAACGTGCGGTGGGAGAAGGAGGATACGCCGGCGGGGCTGGTGTAG
>NZ_JBHWLR010000002.1:501229-558962 GCF_042731755.1 Promicromonospora sp. NPDC059942 | reverse complement strand
GGACCCGCCCGCGGCGCCGGACGCGGCCGGAGGCGCGCCGAACGGCATGCCCGGACCGCCGGGCGACGGCGCCATGCTGCGCAGCACGGACATCCACCGCATGACCTCGGCCACGCGGTGCCGCCCCAGCTCGATGACGAGCTCCAGGCGCCGTTCGAGCGGCAGCCCGGAGTCGATGCCGGTGAGCTCGGCGAGGGTCTGCTCGGGCTTGCCTGCCCGCGCCAGACCCTCGACGGCGACGGCGCCGACCAGCGCCGTCTTGTCGCCGAACGCCCGGAACAGCGTGCCCTCCGCGACCCCGGCGGCCTGGGCCAGCTCGCGGGAGGTCACGTCGTGCCCCCGCTCGGCGACCAGCGGGAGCACCGCGTCGACGATGGCCGTCTTGCGGTCCTCGGGAGACATGCGGGGTGCCCGCGTCCGTGCGTTGTCCATGCCGCCGACAGTAATTGAGTGAGCGCTCACTCCGCAACTCGGTTACGCCCACGGCAGACCCATGGGCTGACATGCCGGAAGCCCCCCGGTGCGAGCACCGGAGGGCTTCCGTGAACTGCTGGCGACGGTTCGGCTCGGCCGAGCCGTCAGCCGGGTGCGGCCGTCAGCCGGCCGGCGGTGCCGGGGGCACCGGCGGGGGCGTCGTCGACCCGCCCGGGCGCTGGCCGCGCTCGGACTCGGTGTCGAACGGCTCGCCCGACCGGGTGCCGGCGCTCGTCGCGTCGGCCGTGGCGGCCTCGGCCTGCCGCTGCGCCTCGGCGAGAGCCTCGGCGGGGTCCGGCAGCAGGGGCTCGTCCAGCACGGAGTCGATGGGCAGGCGCGGACCCGAGGGGCCCTCGCCCGGCGGGGGCGGCGGGACCGCGGGGCCGGCGCCGCCACCGAAGCCGGAGGCGATGTTGCCCAGCGCGGCGGTGAACTCCGTGGGGATGACCCAGGTGGTGTTGGACGTGCCGTTCGCGATCTGCGGCAGCGTCTGCAGGTACTGGTACGCCAGCAGCTTCGGGTCCGCGTCGCCGCGGTGGATGGCCTCGAAGACCTGGAGGATGGCGCGCGACTCACCCTCGGCCCGCAGGATCTGCGCCTGGGCGTCACCCTCGGCCTTCAGGATCTCGGACTGCTTCTGGCCCTCGGCCGTGAGGATGGCCGACTGCTTGACACCCTCCGCGGTGAGGATCGCGGCGCGGCGGTCACGCTCGGCGCGCATCTGCTGCTCCATGGAGCCCTGCACCGAGGGCGGCGGGTCGATCGACTTGAGCTCGACCCGGTTGACGCGGATGCCCCATCGACCGGTCGCCTCGTCGAGCACACCACGCAGCTGGCCGTTGATCTGGTCACGGCTGGTCAGCGTCTGCTCGAGGTCCATCGAGCCGATCACGTTACGCAGCGTGGTCACCGTGAGCTGCTCGATGGCGGTGATGTAGTTCGCGATCTCGTAGACCGCGGACTTGGCGTCCGTCACCTGGAAGTAGATGACGGTGTCGATCTCGACCACCAGGTTGTCGCTGGTGATCACGGGCTGGGGCGGGAACGAGACGACCTGCTCACGCAGGTCCACGCCGGCGCGAACCCGGTCCACGAACGGCACCAGCACGTGCAGGCCCGGGTCGAGCGTCTTGGAGTACCGACCCAGGCGCTCGACCACGAGCGCCACCGACTGAGGAACGATCCGCACGGCGCGGATCACCGCGACGATACCGACGATCACCACCAGGGCGATGATCAGATAGAGCAGGACTTGCCCGAATGACTCCACGACGTCTCCTTACGCGGGCGCCTTGGCCCGCGGGCGGCTTTCAAGCTCCTGATGAGCACAGGAACTTCTGACTTGGACTGTCTGGGGGAACACAAAAAGGCGCCCAGGCGCCAGGCGGTTACGCCGGCTCGACGACGGCGGTGGCGCCGTCGATCTGGACCACACGAACGCTAGTGCCGGCGGGCAGCAGCGGCGACCCGGGCACGGAGCGTGCGCTCCACACCTCTCCGCTGAGCTTGACCAGCCCCGACGCGGCGCTGACCTCCTGGACCACCGACGCCGTACGGCCGACGTTCGCCTCGGCGTTGGTGGGCGACTTGGGCGTGCTGTTGCGCAGGTGCCGGATCAGCGTCGGGCGCAGCGTCACGAGCAGCACCACCGACGCCACAACGAACACGATGGCCTGCACCCACAGCGGCGCACCCGCGCCGTTCGCGACGGCCGCGGCCAGCGCACCGCCGGCGAACATGATGAAGACGAAGTCCAACGACAAGAGCTCGATCAGGGCGAAGACCAGCGCCGCCCCTACCCACCACAACCACGCCATGGGTTGCTCCCTCCGAGCGTCCACTCCGGTTGGCGACCGGGCGCCGCCGGAACCTCTCCGACGGCGGGCCCTCGCGGTGAAATTACCGCCACCTCGGACCTTTGCCCGGACTTTACCAAGGACCACTGACACAGCGGTAGTGAAATCGCCGTTTCAAACACTTTTCCTGAGGGCCCTGAACATTCCAGGTCCCGGGCGTCGGGAAATGCGGTCAGCGGGCGGCGCGAGCCAGCCAGCGACCCCCGCCGTGGGCCACCATCAGCGGCAGTCCGAAGGCCGCCGAGAGGTTGTCCGCGGTGAGGACCTCCTCGATGGGGCCGGCTGCCTGGATCCCGGCCTTCTTCATGAGCAGCAGGTGCGTGAAGCCCGGCGGGATCTCCTCGACGTGGTGCGTCACGTGCACCAGCACGGGCGACGCCGGGTCGCTCGCCAGCCCGGCGAGCGTGGCCACCAGCTCCTCGCGGCCGCCCAGGTCGAGGCCCGCGCCGGGCTCGTCGAGCAGCAGCAGCTCGGGGTCGGTCATCAGGGCGCGGGCGATCTGCACGCGCTTGCGCTCGCCCTCCGAGAGGGTGCCGTAGGTGCGCTCGGCGAGGTGGTCGACGTCGAACGCCGAGAGCAGGTCCTTGGCCCGCTGCTCGTCGAGCTCGTCGTAGCTCTCGCGCCAGCGCCCCGTCACGCCGTAGGCGGCGGTCAGCACCACGTCGCGCACCGTCTCCGCCGTCGGCAGCCGCTCGGCGAGCGCCGCGCTGGAGATGCCGATGCGCGGGCGCAGCTCGAACACGTCGACGCGGCCGAGGGTCGCGTCCAGGATCTTCGCCGTGCCCGACGTCGGGTGCAGACGCGCGGCGACGATCTGGAGCAGGGTTGTCTTGCCGGCGCCGTTGGGCCCGAGAACGATCCACCGCTCTCCCTCGTTCACCTGCCAGTCCACGGAATCGAGGATGGTCGAGGTGCCGCGACGGACGGTGACGCCCGCAAGATGGAGAACCGAGCTCATGGGCACCGACCCTACCTGGTCGACAGTCATTTACAGTGCTGCGGTGGACACCGAACAGGACCTCCCCCGGAGCGTGCTGCTCGCCCTGTGGCTGCAGGGCATTGGCGACACCTCGGACGCCGTGAAGTCCGTGGTGGGCGACGACGAGCCGCACACCGTGGAGGGGCTAGCAGGCTTTGCCGACGGAACAGACCTCGACACCCTCTTCACCGCGTGGACGGAGGGGCCGCGCGAGGTCTGCGCGCTGCTGCCCGCGCCGGGTGACGCCGCGGGCGTCCCGGCGGCCGCGAACCACGAGGCCACGGAGGCCGGCGAGTGCGTGGTGATCACGACGCCGGCCGGGAGCTGGGCCGCCGTGCCGCGGGTGCAGGCGTTCGGCAGCCACATCGAGCCGGGGCACCTGGTGACGTGGCGCGTGCTGCCGGTCCCCGCGTGGAGCACGCTGGTGCACGGCACGATCGGCTCGGTGGCCGACGCCGAGCGCGAGCTGCGCACGAGCCTGATGACGGCCACGGACGCCCTCGACCAGCTCGACGTCGCCCGCTGGCGCGACGACGCGGCCGACGCGATCGAGCGCATCCGCTCGGCCAGCACGTCGTCGTGGCCGGTGCCGCACCTGGACGGCCGGCGCGCCCGCGTGCTGGACCTCGCCAGCCGGCTGCGCGCGATCGTCGCGCTGGGCACGGTGGACGACGGCGGGGCCGTGAACGTCTTCCAGGTCGACCAGCGCTCCACGGCGCTGCGCGAGGTGGACCGCACGGCACGCCACGCGATGAGCGCGGCGACCTACGGCCAGATCGCCTGACGGGCTGCGCCTGAGGCGTCCGGCGCGCTACGCGCCCGCGAGCACCCGCTCGTAGACGTCCATGGTGCGGTCCGCGATGGCGGCCCAGGTGAAGTGCTCCTCGGCCCGACGGCGGCCGGCGGCTCCCATCGCCGTCGCGCCGTCGGCGTCGGTCGCCACGCGGGTCAGGGCCGCCGCGAGGTCGGCCACGAAGCCGTCGGGGTCGAGCGGGGTGCCGGTGCCGTCGTCGGACTGCTCGATCGGCACCAGCAGCCCGGTGACGCCGTCGTCGACCACCTCGGGGATGCCGCCCGTGGCCGTGCCCACCACGGGCAGGCCCACGGCCATGGCCTCCAGGTTCACGATGCCGAGCGGCTCGTAGACGCTCGGGCAGACGAAGACGGTGCACGCGCCCAGGACGGCGATCAGGTCGGGCCGCGGGAGCATCTCCTCGATCCAGACGACGCCGGTGCGGGTCTCGCGCAGGCGCTCGACCAGACCCCGGACCTCGGCCATGATCTCCGGAGTGTCGGGCGCCCCCGCGCACAGCACGAGCTGCACCTCCGGCGGCAGCTCGGCGGCCGCGCGCAGCAGATACGGCAGACCCTTCTGCCGGGTGATCCGGCCGACGAACACGACGGCGGGCCGGCCGGGGTCGATGCCGTGGCGGCGGACGGTCGCGGCGGCGTCCGCCTGCGCGACGTCGTCGTCGGCGTCGGGCCGCCGCCAGCCCGACAGGTCGATGCCGTTGTGCACCACGTGCACGCGCTCGGGGTCGAGCTCCGGGTAGACGCGCAGGATGTCGGCCCGCATGCCCGCGGAGACCGCGATGACGCCCGCGGCGCCCAGGTACGCGGTGCGCTCGGCCCACGAGGAGAGCGCGTAGCCGCCGCCGAGCTGCTCGGCCTTCCAGGGCCGCAGGGGCTCCAGGGAGTGCGCCGTGACGACGTGCGGCACGCCGTGCAGGAGGCCGCCGAGGTGCCCCGCCATGTTGGCGTACCAGGTGTGCGAGTGCAGCAGGTCGGCGCCCGCGACGTCGTCGGCCATCACGAGGTCCGTGCCCAGGGTGGCCAGGGCGGCGTTGGCGTCCGCGAGCGCCGTCGGCGTCGTGTAGCCGGTGACGCCGGACGCCTCGGTCGCGGCGTCGCGCGGGCCGTCGAAGCAGCGCACGCGCACGTCGGCGTGCTGGGCGAGGACGGCGGCCAGCTCGGCGACGTGCACGCCCGCCCCGCCGTAGACGTGGGGCGGGAACTCGCGGGTCAGCAGGTCCACGCGGAGCGCGCCGCCGGGCCGGGGGGCGGCGTCCGGCGCGGCGTCGGGACGGGGGGCGGAGCCGGGGGCGGCGGGAACGTCGGGCACAGTGCCAACCTAGCGTGCGCGACGTCTCAGCGTGCCACCTGACGTAACCGGCCGAAAGGCCCTAATCTCACCGTATGGCCTCCGCCCCCCGCGTCCTTGCGATCGTCCTCGCCGGCGGCGAGGGAAAGCGGCTGATGCCGCTGACCGCCGCCCGCGCCAAGCCCGCTGTGCCCTTCGGCGGTATCTACCGCCTGGTCGACTTCGCCCTGTCCAACATCGTCAACTCGCGGTACCTGCACGTCGTGGTGCTGACGCAGTACAAGTCGCACTCGCTGGACCGCCACATCTCCAAGACGTGGCGCATGTCGCCGCTGCTGGGCAACTTCGTGGCGCCGGTCCCCGCGCAGCAGCGCGTGGGCAAGCACTGGTACCTCGGCAGTGCCGACGCGATCTACCAGTGCCTCAACATCATCGACGACGAGCGTCCGGACATCGTGGTCGTGGTGGGCGCCGACCACGTCTACCGCATGGACTTCTCGCAGATGGTGGACGCGCACATCGAGTCGGGGGCGCGCGCGACGGTCGCGGCGATCCGGCAGCCGATCGACATGGCCGACCAGTTCGGCGTCATCGACGTGGACCCGGGCGACCCCACGAAGATCCGCGAGTTCCTGGAGAAGCCGACCGACCCCACGGGCCTGCCGGACTCCCCCACCGAGGTGCTGGCCTCGATGGGCAACTACGTGTTCGACGCCGACGCGCTGGTCGAGGCCGTCACGCGCGACGCCGCCGACCCGGACTCGCGGCACGACATGGGCGGCGACATCATCCCGGCGTTCGTGGCCCAGGGTGAGGCGGGGGTCTACGACTTCATCCGCAACGACGTGCCCGGCTCCACCGACCGGGACCGCGACTACTGGCGCGACGTCGGCACCATCGACTCGTTCTACGACGCCCACACGGACCTGATCGCGGTGCACCCGGTCTTCAACCTCTACAACATGGAGTGGCCGCTGTACACGGGCTACACGGGGCTCCCGCCGGCCAAGTTCGTGCACGCGGGCCCGGGGCGGATGGGGCACGCGGCGGAGTCGATCGTGTCGCCGGGCGTGCTCATCTCGGGCGCGCAGGCGGCCGGGTCCGTCCTGTCCCCCGGCGTGCACCTGCACTCGTGGTCGAACGTGTCCAACTCGGTGCTGATGGACGACGTCCAGGTGCACCGCTACGCGCACGTGCACCGGGCGATCGTCGACAAGAACGTGATCATCAACGAGCGGGCCCGCGTGGGCGTCGACCACGACGAGGACCGGGCGCGCGGCTTCACGGTGACGGAGTCGGGCCTGGTGGTGGTCCCGAAGGGCACGGTCGTGGACTGACGCCGGCGCGGGTCGCCTCGCCGGCCAGGCCCGTGGCGTTGAACGTAGGGGTAGTCGCACTCTGAGCGCTCAGAGTGCGACTACCCCTACGTTCGGCGCTCACGCATCGCAAGGGGTGGACGCCGCGGCGCAGCGGCACCCCGCTCCGGCACACTGGGGAGCGTGAAGCGACTCATCGTGTCCGACGCCGACTCCACGTTCTTTCGCCAGGAGGTCATCGAGCTCATCGCCGAGCACGCGGGCACCCGCGACGAGGTGGCGGCCGTGACCGAGCGTGCGATGCGGGGCGAGCTCGACTTCGCCGGGTCGCTGCGGGAGCGCGTCGCGACGCTGGCCGGCGTGCCCGTCGAGGCGCTGGAGAAGGTGCGCGCGGCCGTGGAGCTGATGCCGGGCGCCCGGGAGCTGGTGGCCGAGTGCCACGCACGCGGCTGGACGTTCGGACTGGTCTCGGGCGGGTTCGAGGAGGTCGCCGGGCCGATCGCGCGGGAGCTCGGGATCGAGCTCGTGCGGGCCAACCGGCTCGAGGTCGCCGACGGCGTGCTGACCGGCCGCACCGTGGGCCCCGTCGTCGACCGGGCCGCCAAGGCGGCGACGCTCCGTGAGTGGGCCGCGCAGGTCGGCGTGCCGATGGAGCAGACGGTCGCCGTGGGCGACGGCGCGAACGACCTCGACATGATCGCCGCCGCCGGGGTGGGTGTGGCGTTCAACGCCAAGCAGATCGTCCGCGACCAGGCCTCGCACGTGATCGAGGACCGCCTCGACAACCTGCTGACCCTCCTCTGACCGACCACAGCCCCCGTTGAGTGCGGGACATCTGCGCTCTTCCGGGTGCCAGAAGCGCAGATACCCAGCACTCAACGAGGGCTTGCGGGTGCGGCCGGATCAGAGCCGTCAGGCCGGGCGCGTGACCTCCGTCAGGCGGGCCGTCTTGCGGTCCCACTCGGCCCAGGCCAGGTCGGCCTCCAGCACCGAGTACGTCGCCGTCGGCACGCCGACGCGCACCTGAGCGAGGGCGCCGTCCTCCGAGCCCGGACCCGCCAGGAGCTCGGCCGTGCCCGCCATGGCGGGCTCGTGACCGATCACCAGGACGGTCCGCGCCGCGGGGTCCAGCTCACGCACCAGCGCGAGGACGCCACGCGGCATCGCACCGAGCAGGTCGTCGGTGAAGGCCACCGCCGGCTCGCCCAGGTGCTTGCGCACGAGGTCCCAGGTCTGCCGCGTGCGCAGCGCCCCGGAGACGAGGACGGCGTCGGGCACGAGGCCGGACGCGACCAGCGCCGCACCGACCTTCCCTGCCTGGTCCCGGCCACGCAGGGCGAGCGGCCGGGACTCGTCGGGAAGTTCCGACGCCGGCTCCGCCTTCGCGTGCCGGAGCAACACCAGACGCCGTGACGGCGTCGTGGTGGGCTCCGTGCCCGACGCTCTGCCCATCAGTGCCTCCTGCCCATCTATTGGCCCATGGCGTGCACGCCGCCGTCGACGTGCACGATCTCGCCTGTCGTTGCCGGGAACCAGTCGGACAGCAGGGCGGCCACGGCGCGCGCGGCCGGCTCTGCGGTGGTCTGGTCCCAGCCGAGCGGGGCTCGCGTCGGCCAGGCGTCCTCCATCGTCGCGAAGCCCGGGATGGACTTGGCGGCGGTGGTCCGGATGGGCCCAGCCGAGACGAGGTTGCAGCGGATTCCTTCAGGGCCGAGGTCGCGCGCCAGGTAGCGGTTCGCGGACTCCAGACCGGCCTTGGCCACGCCCATCCAGTCGTAGACGGGCCAGGCGAACTGCGCGTCGAACGTCAGGCCGACGACGGCGCCGCCGTCGGTCATCAGCGGCTTGGCGGCCACCGCGAGCGACTTGTACGAGAACGTGGAGACGTGCACCGCGGTGGCGACGTCCTCCCAGGTGCCCGAGAGGAAGTTGCCGCCCATGACGGACTGCGGCGCGAACCCGATCGAGTGCACCACGCCGTCGAGCCGCTCGAAGCCCTCCGCGCGCACGGCGTCCGCGAGCGCGTCGAGGTTCTCCTGGCTGGTGACGTCCAGCTCCACGACCGGCGCCTCGACGGGGAGACGCTTGGAGAAGGCCTGGGTCAGCTTCATCTGCCGTCCGAAGGACGAGAGCACGACCTCCGCGCCCTCCTCCTGGGCGAGCCGGGCGGCGTGGAATGCGATCGACGAGTCCGTCAGCACGCCCGTGACGAGCAGCTTCTTACCTTCGAGGAGACCCATGTTGTCCTTCCGATCAGGCGCAGGCGTGCCGGAGCAACCCCTGTGCTGGGTGCGAGCGTAATGCGGATTGCTGCGCGGAACGAAACTCCGCGCCGTTCTCGATGCCGAGAATGTTGGATATGTACGGGCGAAACCGCAGGCAGCGGCGTCAGACTACGGGTCAGTGCCCCATGCCGAGGCCACCGTCGACGGGGATGACGGCACCCGTGACGTAGCCGGCGGCGTCGGACGCGACGAAGGAGACCACGGAGGCCACCTCGTCCGGCGTGGCGAACCGGCCGGCCGGGATCGACTTCAGGTAACCGTTGCGCACGTCCTCGGACAGCGCGGCCGTCATGTCGGTCTCGACGTACCCGGGCGCGACGACGTTCGCGGTGATGCCGCGCGTCCCGAGCTCCCGGGTGATCGAGCGGGCCATGCCGACCAGGGCGGCCTTCGACGACGAGTAGTTGACCTGGCCGGGGCCGCCGGACAGGCCGACGATCGAGCCGAGCAGCACGATGCGGCCCTTGCGGGCCCGGATCATGCCCTTGGACGCGCGGCGCACGCAGCGGAACGTGCCCTTGAGGTTCACGTCGATGACGGTCTCGAACTCCTCGTCGCTCATGCGCATCAGGAGCTGGTCCTTGGTCACGCCGGCGTTGGCCACGAGCACCTCGACGGGGCCCAGGTCGGCCTCGATGGCGGTGAACGCCGCGTCGACGGCCGCGGTGTCGGTGACGTCGGCCACGTAGGGCTCCACGCCCTTGGGCAGCTCACCACCGCGGTAGATCGTGGCGACGCGGTCGCCGTCGGCGACGAACCGCTCCGCGATGGCGCGGCCGATGCCGCGTGCGGCACCCGTCACGACGACGACACGGCCGGTCGGACCTGCGGCAATGCTCTGAGTGGCGGGCGTGGTGGTCACCTGAGGCTCCTCGATGCTGGGCTTTTCGCAAAGGGCCGCGCGAGGCTGGGGGCCGCGGCCGGTACCTGGGTCGATCCGGGTCCGCTGCGACGCTACCCCGCGCGTCGTACGCGCGCCGCGCGCGCCGGGCCACAGGGATGGACCGGACCTTGTCGGTTTTCTACAACAACCCCGAGCGTATCGGGCACGCACCGGGTCGTGTGAGGTACGTCGGCATCGTGTCCGACGTCGTCGGACGCACGTAGACTGACAGGATGAGCGAGCCGGTTCCTTCCATCACCTCGGCCCCCGAGCCGCTGGCGGTGGACCAGGCGCGCCGCACGCGCAGCTACCTCATCCAGATGTCCATCCGCGTGGTCTGCATCATCGGCGCCGTCGTGGTCGACGGCTGGGTCCGCTGGGCCCTGGTGGCCGCAGCGGTGGTGCTGCCGTACTCCGCGGTGCTGGTCGCCAACGCCGGGCGCGACCACACGACGCACGACACCTCCCCCGTCACGCCGCAGGCCGCCCCGATGCTCGAGGAGCTGCCCGAGGACGCGCCCCCGGCCGCGCACCAGGACCACGCGGCGGACGACGGTCCCGACGACCAGGGCGCCGACGACGGGACCGGACGGCTGAGCTACGGCTCGGGCCGCGTGATCAACCACGTGGACGACTGATGGACGTGCTGGGACTGGCGGGCGCGACGCCCGACGCCGTTCCCGACGGCGAGCTGATCTGCAGCGCCAAGGGCTGCCGCAACGAGGCCGTCTGGGGCCTGCTCTGGAACAACCCGAAGCTGCACACGCCCCAGCGGCGCAAGGTGTGGCTCGCGTGCGACGAGCACCGCGAGCACCTCGAGCAGTTCCTGGGGGCGCGGTCCTTCTGGAAGCAGACCGTTCCGGTGACTGAACTGGACCGGGCCTCGTGAGCGACGCGTCGGTGCCCGCCCTCGGGCCGGACGACGCCCGGGGGCCCCGCACGACCCGCCAGTGGGTGATCCTCGCGGTGGGCGCCGTGGTCCTCGCCGCGCTGTGCCTGATCGCGGGCCGCTGGCAGTGGAACAGGTACGAGTCCCGCGAGATCGAGATCGACCGCATCGAGAACAACTGGTCCGCGCCCGCGGTCTCCGTCGACGAGATCCTGGCGGGGCCGGGGGCCGTGCTGCCGGAGTCCGACGTCTGGCGCCCGGTCGAGCTGGAGGGCAGCTACGTGACCGACGCGACGGTGCTGCTGCGCAACCGGCCCGTCGCCGGCCAGAACGGGTACCACGTCCTGGTCCCGTTCGAGGCCCGCCTGCCGGACGGCCAGGACATCGTGCTGGTCGTCGACCGCGGCACCGTACCGCTCGGGTCGGACGGCTCGGAGCCCGAGGCGGTCCCCGCGCCGCCGTCGGGCGACGTGACCGTGGTGGTCTCGATGCGGGCCGACGAGCCCGCCTCGACGCGCGGCGCCCCCGGTGGTCAGGTGCAGGCCATCTCGACGGCGCAGGTGCTCGCGGCGGGGGCCGACGGCGCGGACTGGGCCAAGGGGCGGACCGTCGGCGCGTACGGCGCCCTCCGCTCGGAGACGCCGGCACCCGACATCCAGCTCGCCACCCTGCCCAAGCCCGACACCGACCCCGGGTCGCACCTGTCCTACGCGTTCCAGTGGTGCATCTTCGCGATCGGCGCGATCGCCGGCTACGTGCTGCTGTGGCGCCGCGAGCGCGGGGCGCTGCGCGGCGAGAACGTGTCGGCGGGCGACCTGCTGCTCGCCTCCGGCGAGGAGTCCGACGGCGAGGGCGTGCGGGCGCGCAGACCGGCCCGCGAGCGCCGTCCGACCGCAGAGGACGAGGAGGACGCGCTGATCGAGGCCCAGCTGCGCTGAGCGCGCAGCAGGCCCGGACAGCGGGTCCGGGGAACGACTTACGCAGCCGAGGGGGTAACGCTGAGCTAGCAGTGCTCGCTCAGCGTTACCCCCTCGGCTGCGTCATCAGTTTCCCGGAGAGCCGCTCGGCAGGCTCTGGCTCAGACTCCAACTCACGCGAGGGAGACGAGCTCCTGGTAGCTGTCGTTCCAGAGGTCCTCGTCGCCGTCGGGCAGCAGCAGCACGCGCTCCGGCTCCAGGGCCTCGACGGCGCCGTCGTCGTGCGTCACCATCACGACCGCGCCCTCGTACGTCTTGAGCGCCCCGAGGATCTCGGCCCGGGAGGCGGGGTCGAGGTTGTTCGTGGGCTCGTCGAGCAGCAGCACGTTCGCGCCGGAGACGACAATGGTCGCGAGCGCGAGCCGCGTCTTCTCGCCGCCGGACAGCACGTGGGCGGGCTTCTCGGCGTCGTCCCCGCTGAACAGGAACGAGCCGAGCACGGAGCGGACCTGCGTGTCCGTCAGGTCGGGCGCGGCATGCCGCAGGTTCTCGACGACGGTCGCGTGCATGTCGAGCGTGTCGTGCTCCTGGGCGTAGTAGCCGAGCTTGAGGCCGTGCCCGGGCTCGACCTCGCCGGTGTCCGGGGCCTCGACGCCCGCGAGGATGCGCAGCAGCGTCGTCTTGCCGGCGCCGTTGAAGCCGAGGATCACGACGCGCGACCCGCGGTCGATCGCCAGGTCGACCCCGGCGAACACCTCCTGCGACCCGTACGCCTTGGACAGCCCGCTCGCGGTGAGCGGCGTGCGCCCGCAGGGCGCCGGCGTCGGGAACCGGAGCTTGGCCACGCGGTCGGCGGCGCGCTCGTTCTCCAGGCCGCCGAGCATCTTCTCGGCCCGCTTGATCATGTTCTGCGCGGCGGTCGCCTTGGTCGCCTTGGCGCGCATCTTCTCGGCCTGGGCGAGCAGCGTGCCCGCCTTCTTCTCGGCGTTGGCCCGCTCGCGCCGACGACGCCGCTCGTCCGTCTCGCGCTGCTCCAGGTACGTGTCCCAGCCCATGTTGTACTGGTCGAGCTCACCCCGGTTGGCGTCCAGGTGGAACACCTTGTTCACCGTGGCGCGCAGCAGGTCGACGTCGTGGCTGATCACGATGAACCCACCGTTGTACGCCTTGAGGTAGTCGCGCAGCCAGATGATCGAGTCGGCGTCGAGGTGGTTGGTGGGCTCGTCCAGCAGCAGCGTCTCGACGCCGCTGAACAGGATCCGCGCCAGCTCGATCCGGCGGCGCTGACCACCGGAGAGGGTGCTCAGGGGCTGGCCCAGCACGCGCTCGTCCAGGCCGAGGTTCGCCGTGATGATCTGCGCCTCGGACTCCGCGGCGTACCCGCCGGCCGCGAGGAACCGTGCCTCCAGCTTGGGGTACCGCTCCAGCGCGGCCGCCTGGGTGGCCGGGTCGGCCGACGCCATCTCGCCCTCGGCCTCGCGCATCTGCGTGATGACCCGGTCGAGGTTGCGGGCCGAGAGCACGCGGTTCATCGCGAGGACCTCGAGGTCGCCCGTGCGCGGGTCCTGCGGCAGGTAGCCGATGTCGGTACCGCGCACGATCTGCCCGCCCGTGGGCTGGGTCTCGCCCGCGAGGGTCTTGGTCAGCGTGGTCTTGCCGGCACCGTTGCGACCGACCAGGCCGATCCGGTCGCCCGAGGCGACCCGGAAGGTGGCCTCGCTCAGCAGCACGCGCGCGCCGACGCGCAGCTCGACGCCATGGGCAGTGATCACGCAGGTGGTCCTCACGGTCAGGGGGATGGTGGCAGGGTGGATCGGCCCACGGCGGCGGGGGCCGGTCCAGTCTAGGGGGTGCGGGTGCGGCAACGGGCAGGTCGCGACGAATGTCACCATGGAGCCCATGCCCAGTTCACGTGGTGAGGTCACCGCCTGGCAGCCCGGCGACGTGCGCGACGCGGCCGGCGGCCTGTTCGCCCTGGCCCTCGCCACGTTCGTCGCCGTCACCACCGAGCTGGTCCCGGTGGGGCTGCTCCCCCTGATCAGCGACGACCTCGCCGTGTCCGAGTCCGTGGCGGGCCTCCTGGTCACCGCGTACGCGTTCATGGTCGCGGCGCTCGCCCTGCCGCTGACGTCGGCGACGCGCCGGCTGCCGCGCAAGACCGTGCTGCTCGGCACGATCGCCGTCTACACGGTGAGCAACGTGATCGTCGCGCTCGCCCCCACCTTCGCCGTCGTCGCCGCGGCCCGGGCGCTGGGCGGGGCGGCGCACGCCGTCTTCTTCTCGGTGAGCATCGGGTACGCGTCGCGCCTGGTGCGGCCGCACCTCGCGGGACGGGCCCTGGCGCTCGTCACGCTGGGCGCATCGGCCGGGTTCATCCTCGGCGTCCCGCTGTCGACGTCGCTGGGCACCGCCGTCGGCTGGCGCAACGCGTTCCTCGTCCTGACGGGCGTGTGCGTCGTCGCGGGCGTGCTCACGGCCCTGCTGCTGCCGTCCGTCGCGGGCGGCGGCGCTCCCCCGGACGACGCCGCCCGCGGCGCCCGGCGCACCGCCCTCGCCCAGGTCACCACGGCCAACGCGCTGGCGTACCTCGGCCACTTCACCGTCTACACCTACATCTCCGTGCTGCTCCTGGGCGCCGGGCTCGCCACCGCGGCGCTCGGTCCCGCGCTGCTGCTGATCGGGGCGCTCGGGCTCGTCGGGGCCGCGTTCGCCGCCGCGCGGCTCGACGTCCGGCCCCGGCAGACCACGGTCATCACCCTGTCCGTGGTCGCGGGCGGCGTGCTCGCCCTCGGGATCGTGTTCCCGGCGACGGTCGGCACGCTCGCCGCCGCGGCCGTGTGGAGCATCGGCTTCGGCGCCGTCGCCGCCGTGTTCCAGACGGCGGCGATACGGACGCACGGAGCCTCGCCCGACGTCGTCGGCGCGCTGGTGAACGCGACGGCGAACATCGGCATCGGCGGCGGCGCGGCGCTCGGCGCCCTCGTGCTCGACGGCGCGGGCGTCGCCGCCGTCCCGTACACCGGCGCGGCGCTCGTGGTGGCCGCGCTGGTCGTGGTGCTGGTGGCGCGCAAGGCGTTCCCGGGCAGGTGATCCCTTCACCGCCAGGACGCGCGCGCCCGGCGACGCGGACGTAACGTCCGCCCATGGGCCCTGAGACCTCTGGCGTTCCGGTCACCGTCGCCGGCGCCCTGCCGCACCTGCGCGCGGGCCGCCTGACGGGCGGTGACGACCTCACGGCCAACCGGCCGGCGAAGCACCTGATCGCCCGGCGCCGCGCCTACTTCCGGCAGCACGCCGCGGCCGTGCTGCGCGGCCGGCTGACCGGCCGGCCCGACGAGTACCACCGCGAGCTGCGGCACCGGATCACCGGGGCCCGCGGCGCCGCCGACGAGCTCTGGAAGCTCGTGGCCCGGCGGCCGGTCTGGCGCGTGCTGCAGTCCGTCCAGTCGGACGGCGGCGCCCTGGAGCTCGACCAGCTCGTCATCGGGCCCGGCGGGGTCTTCACCATCCACTCGATCCACCGGCCGGCGCACGAGGTCACCGCGGAGGCCGCGCGCAACGAGGCGCGCCGCACCCAGGAGATCCTGGGCCGGGCCACGCGCGTACCGATCACCGTGCGGCCGGTCATCGTCTTCGTGCGCACCAAGGAGCCCCGCGTCGAGGGCTCGAGCGAGGGTGTCGAGGTGCTGACGGCCCGGGAGCTCGTGCCCTGGCTCGAGAAGCACCGGCCGGTGCTCACCGACCGCGAGCTGGAGGTCGTCCACCTGGCGGCCCGCGACCGGCGGACCTGGGTGCGCTGACCGCCCGGCGACGCACCGCGCGGTCCCGCAGGCCCGGCGGCACTCACAGGCTGACCCGCGGCACCCGCCGGCGCGCCGCCTCCGCCAGACGGTCGCCCAGCTCCGCGAGCGGTACCGAAGCCCTGGCGCCCGACGCCGGATCGGTCACCGCCAGCGCGCCCGCCGCCACCTCGCGGGTGCCCAGCACGCCCAGCAGCGCGTCCCGCCGCTCCCGGGCCCGGCGGATCCGGCTGCCCAGCGAGCCCTCCCGTTCCACCCGGACCCGCAGGCCGCGGGCCTTCAGGTCGGCGGCGAGGTCGTCGACGAGCTGGCCGACACCCGGGGCGCCGTCGGAGGCCCCGTCGGAGGTGCCGTCGGAGGCGCCGTCCGGCAGGGGCAGCAGGCAGACCTGCACCGGCGCGAGCCAGAACGGGAGCCGTCCGCCGTGCCGCTCCAGGAGGAACGCGACCATCCGCTCCATGGCGCCGACGGTGCCGCGGTGGATCATCACGACGCGCTCGCGCTCGCCGGACGCCGCGACGTAGGTCAGGTCGAACCGCTCGGGCTGGTTGAAGTCGAGCTGGACGGTGGCGAGGGTCTCCTCGTGGCCGCGCGCGTCGAGCACCTGGACGTCGATCTTGGGGCCGTAGAACGCCGCCTCACCGGCCTCGGCGTGCCACGGCACGCCGGCGGGCGAGGCGACGTCGTCGAGCACCGCGCGCAGGGCCTCCTCAGCCGCGGCCCACTGCTCGGGCGCGCCGAGCCACCGCTCGGAGGCGTCCCTGCCGGACAGGCGCAGGTACGCCATCTCGATGCCCAGGGTGTCGAGCACCTCCAGGACGGCGGCCAGCGCGGTGCGCACCTCGGCCCCGACCTGGTCGGGACGGCAGAAGACGTGCGCGTCGTCCAGGTTGATCTGCCGCACCCGGCTCAGCCCCGACAGCACCCCGGAGCGCTCGGCCCGGAACATCGACGCGAGCTCCGCGTACCGCACGGGCAGGTCGCGGTACGACCGCGGCTCGGACGCGTAGATCTGCGCGTGGTGCGGGCAGTTGGCGGGGCGCAGGACGAGGGGGTCTGCGTCGGCCGCCGCGCTCGACGGGCCGGGAGCGACGTCCGGGCTGCCGTCAAGGTCCGGGCCGCCGTCGGCCTGCGGGGCCGGGCCGGAACCGTCGGCGTTCCCGCCGAGGTACATCGGCGGGAACATGTCGTCCGCGAACTTGGCCCAGTGGCCCGAGCGCTCGTACAGGGACCGCTTGCCGAGCACCGGGGAGTACACGGGCTCGCACCCGGTGCGCAGCGCGACCTCGCGGGCGTACTGCTCCAGCTCGTACCGGATCGCCGCGCCGGCGGGCAGCCACAGCGGCAGGCCGGGCCCGACCAGCGGGCTGGTGTCGAAGATCCGCATCTCACGGCCGAGGGTGCGGTGGTCGAGGACGGCGGGTGCCTCGGCGGGTCCGGGACGGACGGCCGGTGCTTCAGCCGCTGCCTGGGACCGGGGCTGGGCCTGCTGCTGGTTCGGTGCGGGGACGTTCATGACGGTGCTCCTTCGATGGAGGAGCCGCCCCGGTACCGCCGTCGAGCACGGCAAAGGCCCCGGAGCGAGCTCCGGGGCCTGGGTGCTGAGTGCAGGTCAGCGCGCGCCGGAGGGGTCCGGCGTCGTCGTGCGTGCGCTGAGGTGCATGCCGCCCACCGTAACGTCAGAGGGTGCGGGCGTCCAGGGCGTTGCAGTCCTGGATGGTGCCGCCGCCGTACCCGATCGAGAACCACCGCACGCGCTGCTCGCTGGAGCCGTGCGAGAACGCCTCGGGGTTCACGCCGCCGCCGGAGCGGCGCTGGATGTTGTCGTCGCCCACAGCCGCGGCGGCGGACAGCGCCTGCTCCAGCTGTGCCTGC
The DNA here is from genome assembly GCF_042731755.1 of Promicromonospora sp. NPDC059942. NCBI lineage: Bacteria > Bacillati > Actinomycetota > Actinomycetes > Micrococcales > Promicromonosporaceae > Promicromonospora > Promicromonospora sp. NPDC059942. The sequence continues at coordinate 541,587 of NZ_JBHWLR010000002.1, read as the reverse complement.
GAGATGGGCTGGAGGAACGGGACGCCCGTGTCCGGGTCCTTGGTGGTCGCGGCGTTGCCGGCCCACATCCCGGCGAGGCAGTCCGCCATGAGCTCGATGCGCACCGAGTCCGACTCGGGGCCGGTGCCCGACCGGTCGGCCTGCTCGAACAGCCCGAGCTGGTTCTCGATGTGGTGCCCGAACTCGTGCGCCGTCACATACATCTCCGCGAGCGGCCCGCCCTCCGCGCCGAACTGGCTGGAGAGCTGGTCGTAGAACGAGAGGTCCTCGTACACGGTCGTGTCGGCCGGGCAGTAGAACGGCCCCGTGGCCGACGTCGCGGAACCGCAGCCGGTGTCGACCGCGTCCTTGAAGCTGACGACCTCGGGCAGCTCGTACTCGACGCCGCCCTGCTCCGGGAGCGTCTCGGCCCAGTACACGTCCAGCGAGTCGACGGCGGCGCTGAGCCGGCACTCCTGGTCGACGTTCGCCTGCTCGGCGGTGCACGTGCCGATGTACTGCTGCTCACCGCCACCACCGCTGTCGGTGGTGGTCCCGAGGATGTCGGCCGGGCTGTTGCCGGTCAGCACCATGTACAGCAGTGCGATGACGAGCGCCGCACCGCCGCCGACTCCGGCGCCGACGGCGCCCCGGCGTCCGCCGCCCTTGCGGACCCGGCCGCCCTCGAACTGCCCGCCCTCGCTGAAAGTCACCTGACAACGCTACCGCGGGAGCGCCCGGGTCACGCGGAGGGCCGTTTGCCGCGATTCACCCTTTCGACCCCGAATGCGACGTACCGGGGACCACAGATCCATCTCGGGTCCAACAACGCGATCAACATCGGGGGCGAGGGCAACACCGCCTCGACGAACGGCTGGTGAGCAGACGAGGTCACGTGCGCGACGCGTGTTGCGGAGAGTCGACAACGTCCACTCTCCGCAACACACCCTGAGCGGCAACCCGACCTGACCGGCTGGCCGCTCGCCGTGCCCTACCGGCCCGTCCGCGCGCGGTACTCGGCCAGGGGCCAGGACGTCATCGCGCCGATCCGCACCGAGACGATCTCGCCGTCGGCGTCGCGCTCCGTCTGGACCGGCTCGCCCACCGTGCCGAACCCGGCCACGGGCTCCTGCACCAGCCGGCCGTCGGACACGACGAGGCGCTGCGCGACCTCGGCGGGCTCGGCGGCGCGCACGTTGATCGCGTGCAGGATCCCGCCGAGGTCCACGATGTCGGCCACGCCCCACAGGTTGGCGAACCGCCCGACGGGCGCGTCGGCCGGCACGCCGGTCGCCGGGTCGCCGCCCTTGCCGGAGGCACCCGCGAGCACCTCGGCGGCCGCCACCTCGTCCGCCGCCGCGAGCGCCAGGTTGATCAGCTGGATGACGCCGGTGGCGATCTGCCCGGCGGTGCCGTCGACGGAGTTGGTGAGGGAGGAGACGACGATGCCGTCGACCGGGTCGATCCAGGTGCGGGTGATGTGCCCCGGGTAGCCGCCGGAGTGCCCGACGACCTCGCGGTCCCCGACCTTGCCGACCTCGATGCCGACGCCGTAGCGGCCGAGCTCCTTGCCGCGCACCGCGACGCGGGACTCGTCGCGCTGCATGATGCGCTTGCTGGCGTCGCTGATCAGGGTCGTGTCGCCGTGGACGTGCGCGGCGCCGTAGCGGACCATCTCCCGTGCCGTGGAGTACCAGCCGGTCGCCGCGGCCATCGCCCGGGTGTCGACGTGCGGGATGACCTGGCGCGCGTCGCCGTGGGCGATCCGCCCGGTGTGGCCGGCGGCGTACTCGGCGGCGCGGGCGGGGTCCAGCTCGGTACCGGTCCGCGTCAGGCCCAGCGGCTCGACGACGGCGACGCGGGCCACCTCGTCGTACGTCTTGCCGGTGACCTGCTCGATGATGATGCCGAGCAGGCTGTAGCCGATGTTCGTGTACTTGAAGTGCTCGTTCGGCTCGAACACGACGCCCTCGGCGCGTACGCACTCCAGCACCTCGGCGCGGTCGAGGAAGGGCCGGTGGTGCTGCCAGAAGTCGCCGTCGGAGGAGTCGCGGATGATCCCGGCCTGGTGACCGAGCAGCTCCCGCACGGTGACGCCGGCGGCGCGCGAGCCGTCCAGCTCCGGCACGAGGTCGCCCACGCGGTCGTCGAGCCGCAGCTCGCCGCGCTCCACGAGCTGCATCACCATGACGCCGGTGAACGTCTTGGAGTGCGACGCGACACGGAACAGGTGGTCGCTGGTGAGGTCCTCCCCCGTCTCGACGTCAGCCTTGCCCCAGGCGAGGTCGACGAACACCTCGCCGCGGCGTCCGACGGCGAGCTGCAGGCCGGGGATGCCGTGGTACGCGGCCTGGAACGAGGCCCAGTCGGCGAGGTAGGGGGCGATGGAGCGGAGGGTCTGGGCGGTGCGGTCGTCAGTCACGGTTGCATCATGCCCGATCAGCGCTGGCGGGCATGGCGCGGCCGGTCGGGGTTGCGCAGCGTCTTGACCAGCCACCACACGATCAGCAGGACGACCACGACGATGACGACCTTCTGGAACACGCCGACGCTCTCCTCGACGATGTGCCACTGGTCCCCCAGCAGGTAGCCGGCGCCGACCAGCAGGGTGTTCCACACGCCCGAGCCGAGCGTCGTGAACAGCAGGAAGCGCGTCAGCGGCATGCGCTCCACACCGGCCGGGATGGAGATGAGGCTGCGCACGATCGGGATGACGCGGCCGATGAGCACCGCCCAGTCGCCGTGCCGGTTGAACCAGGTCTCCGCCTTGTCGACGTCCTCCAGCTTCACCAGCGGCATCCGGTCCACGATGTTGCGCAGCCGGTCCCGCCCGAGCCACGCGCCGAGCCCGTACAGGAGGACCGCACCGACCACGGACCCCGCCGTGGTCCAGACGAGCACCTGCCACAGCACGAGCGTGCCCTGCGCCGCTGTAAAGCCTGCCAGCGGCAGGATCACCTCGCTCGGAAGGGGCGGGAACAGGTTCTCGAGGGCGATCGCTACGCCTGCGCCCGGTGCGCCGAGGGTCTCCATGAGCCCGACGGCCCAGTCGGCGACGGTCGTGGCGAAGCTTTGTGTCGTCATGCCCCTACGCTATTCGGCCCGGGAGGGTCGGCGGACTGCGGTAGTCCGTCACGGCGTGCGGGTATGCCGCAGGTGACGTGTGGTTTTCCGCAGTCCGTCCGGCCGCCGTCCTCCCTATCCTGACGAGGTGACCCCAGCCCCCGCCGCCCCGCGCAGCTCCCCCGTACGGGTGATGTGGGGTGCTGCCCTCGGCGCCGTCACCTGGCCGATCGACCTGTTCTGCGCGGTGCTGGCGCTGCTGACGGCAGGCGGTCCGGTGCCGCTCGGGCCGGTGCGCGCCGCGGTCGCGTGGCACCGCCGGCGCGCGGTCCGGTTCCTCGACTGGTCCGACGCGGGCGTCCCGCTCACCTCCCGGCGCGCCGCCGCGTACCTCGCGCTGCGCGTCGGCATGAGCTCGCTCAGCCTCCTGGTGCTGGGGCTGCTGGTGTACGGCGTGTTCGGGGTGGTCGTGAGCCTGGCGTCCTGGCTGTTCGACGTGCGCCTCACCGTGGACGCCGCGGTCCAGGGCGACGGTCTGTCGACGTGGGACGTGATCGTGCTGGTGCCCATCGGCGCGATCCTGCTGTACCTGGACCTCATGGGGCTGTTCGGGGTGGGTCTGCTGGACCGGTGGACCGCCGCCCGGTGGTTGTCGCCGAGCCGCAGCGAACGCCTGGAGGCGCAGGTCGAGGAGCTGACGGTCAGCCGCGCGGACCTGCTGTCCGCACTGGACACGGAACGCGGCCGCATCGAGCGGGACCTGCACGACGGCGTGCAGCAGCGGGCCGTCGCCCTCGGGCTGCTGGTCAACCGGGCGCGGCGGCTGGCCGGGCCCGGCTCGGCGGGCTCCCTGCTGCTGGAGCAGGCGGGGCGCGAGGCGGAGCAGCTCGTGACGGACCTGCGCGACGTCGCCTGGCGGGTACGACCCACCACGCTGGACACGCACGGGCTGGAGCCGGTGCTGCGGCAGCTCGTGTCGCGCACCGCGGTGCCGACGGTGCTGGACTGGGCGGTGCCGGTGCGGCTGCCGCCCGGGGTGGAGACGACGGTGTACTACGTGGTGGCGGAAGCGCTGACGAACGTGGCGAAGCATGCGGGGGCCGAGGGTGCCCACGTGGCCGTGCGACTCACCGACGACAAGAACCCGGAAGCCGGCGACGTGCACGTGGTGATCAGCGACGACGGCGCGGGCGGCGCCGCGCCCCGCCCCGGCCACGGGCTCGCGGGTCTGACCGGCCGCGCGGCCGCAGCGGGCGGGGCGCTGACCATCGAGAGCCCGGCCGGCGGCCCCACGCGGATCGAGGTGACGCTGCCGTGCGAGTGATGCTGGCGGAAGACTCCGCTCTGCTGCGTGAAGGTATCCGCAGCCTTCTGACGGACGAGGGCCACGACGTCGTCGCGGCGTACGGCTCCGCCGACGGCCTGCTGCAGCGCCTCGAGGCCGAGCGGCCTGATGTCGTCGTGCTGGACGTCCGCATGCCCCCGACCCACACCGACGAGGGCGTGCGGGCAGCGGTGCAGATCCGCGAGCGCTGGCCGGAGGTGGGCATCCTCGTGCTGTCGCAGTACGTGGAGCGGCAGTTCACGCAGGTGCTGCTGGGCGACGAGGCGCGCGCCGTCGGTTACCTGCTCAAGGACCGGGTGATGGGTGTGGACGACTTCCTGGAGGCCCTCGACCGGGTGCGGGCCGGGGGCCTGGTCCTGGACCCCGAGGTGGTGGGGCAGCTGTTCCGGGACACGTCGCACCCGCTCGGGTTCCTGAGCGAGAGGGAGCGGGAGGTGCTGGCGCTGATGGCCGAGGGGCGCACCAACGCGGGGATCGCCCGGGCGCTGTTCATCTCGACGTCGGCGGTGGAGAAGCACTCGAACGCGATCTTCGACAAGCTGGAGCTGGTGGCGGCGGACGGATACAACCGGCGGGTGCTGGCGATCCTGCGGTGGCTCGAGTCGTAGGTCTCGTCGCCAGGCCTGGGTCCGTCGAGTGCTTCGGTACTCCCGGCCTGTGACGACTGAAGCGGCTGGACGGCCAGGGCGTCACCGGGGCGCAGTAGCCTCACCTCGTGTCCCTGCCCGAGACCGTAGCCCGGCGGCTGATCCAGGTGCGCCTCCTGCTGGACAACGACGACAGCCTGGCGATGAACCATCAGGTCTTGGGACCGGCAACCGTTCTGCCTACCGGTGTTCACCCTGATCACGCCGACGTGCTCGAGGTCGCCAATGGTTTCGTTCTCGGCGTGGTCCAGCTGAACGACGGGCCCCGGCCCGCTGGGTACGATCCGTTCGCCGGGCTCGCCCCGGGACAGAACGCGCCGCCAGGTGTCTGGCACGTATTCGGTGGCATGCACGACGTCGACCTGCTTGTCGTGAACGAGGACGACGGCTCCGTATGGCTCGTCGACGGCGAACCAGGTGGCCACTGGACGGACGGGACGGGCTTCCGGCGGCTCACCGACGATCTCGCGACATTCCTGGGCGACTTCGTGCTCGGCCCCCGGTACCGGGAGCTCACCAAGATCCCCGATGACGGCTGGGCCGACATCACGGACAGGATTGACGAGCTCCAGCCCCTCGTGGAGTACGTCCGCTACGAGGCCCGCGAACCGAACCGCCGCATGTCCTACCCGGGCGTCTTCGCACTGGCCAACGGTCTGGCTCACTCCGGGCGGCTGTCAGAGACGGACCGGGCCTGGTGGCGTACGCACAACGACCTCATGAACGCGGCCTACGTGGACCCGGCATCCGTCGACCCGAGCGTCTATGACCGCAACCGGCACCCCTATGCCCGCGCGTTCTTTCGCGCCGACGCACTTGAGCTGCTCGACATCACGCGTGGCTATCTCGACCTGCTCGACCGTTACGGTGTCGGCTGGCGCTCCGTCCGGACCTTCGATCCCGGCCGCATCCTGTACGCCGACGACTCCCAGGTCATAGCCGAGCCCTGGCACGCCCAGTCGTACTGTTAGGTACCCCAAGCAGTCCGCCCGAGGGACCCAGCGCGGAGAGCAACAACCCCCGCTTCTCGACGGCGGCCACGCCGACGATGGCTGGAGTCGTGACCGCTGGTGGTCCCGCGGTGCCGTGCCATGGTGGAACCCCATCGACGACTGGCGAACGGACGGTGCCGGGATGCACGAGCAGTTCACCGCGACCCTGCAGAAGAGCCCGAACGAGGGCGGCTGGACCTACGTCGTGTGGCCGGGGTCCGTCGAGTTCTTCGGCACCCGCGGCCTGGTCAAGGTCCGGGGCACGATCGACGGCCACCCGTTCCGGAGCTCGTTCATGGCGTTGGGCGACGGCACCCACAAGCTGCCCGTCAAGGCGGACGTCCGCAAGGCGATCGGCAAGAAGGAGGGCGATGACGTGACCGTCGTCCTGCAGGAGCGACTGGACGGCTAGGAGCGCCTCCAGTCACGTCAGGCAGTACGCCGCGCCCGTGGCGGTCGCGAACGAGATGAAGCCGTCGTCGTCGCCGGAGGCGAGCAACATCGTGAGGCTTCGGCCGTCGTCGCGCCGGTAGGCGTAGGTGACGTAGCCGAGCAACTGTCCGCCGTGTCCCCACAGCGTGCCGCCGCAGGGCAGGTCGAACCGCTCCAGGCCCAGCCCGTAGTGGAAGCCCATGCCCATCGGGACGGTGGTGCGCATCTGCACGAGGGACTCCTCGCTGATCAGGTCACCGCCCAGGAGGGCCTCGAAGAAAGCCTGGAGATCACGGGTCGTGGAGACCATCTCTCCCGCGGCCCAGTCGAGCGAGACGTTCTGCTCGGTGACGTCGACTCTCTGCCCGTCCTCGAGCGTGGTGGTCGCATGGATCGCAGGCTCCGGGATGGTGGGGTCAGCGCCCGGGAACGATGTCCCGGTCAGGTTCAGCGGACCGAGGATCCGGTGCTCGATCACGTCGCTGTACGTGCGGCCGGTGACGGCCTCGACGAGCCTCCCCGCCACGATGTAGTTGGTGTTGGAGTAGCGGAAGTCGGTGCCCGGCGCGAAGTACGGCCGGTGCTCGAAGGCGGCGTGCAACAGCTGGTCGGGGAGATGGCCCGCGAAGCGCGCCTCGCCGCGCCACCGGTTGGTGGACCAGCCCTCTCCCTTCATGTAGTCGTACAGGCCGCTGGTGTGGTTCAGGATCTGCCGCACGGTGATCTCGGCGCCGTTCGGCACGACGCCGGGCAGGTAGGTCTCGACGGGCGCATCAAGGTCCACCTTGCCCTCGTCGACGAGCTGCAGGATCGCCGTGGCCACGAAGGTCTTGGTGATGCTGCCGATCCGGAAATGCTCGTCCCCGGACGGCTCGCTCGCGAAGCTGCTCGTCGAGGAGCCGGACGTCCAGGCGCCTGCGGGTCCGGGTTCCGTGACTCTCAGCAGGCTGGCCGAGGTCGAGACTGCGGTGCCGGCGGTCACCGAGGCGAGCACCTGGTTGCGCCCGAGGAGCAGGGCGACGGTGACCGTCCCGATCATGGTGACGGCACCGACGAGGAGGACGGCGATGGCTCGGCGGACATGATGCGGTCCTGACGTCGTGAACATGCTGTTCAACCTAGGAAACCGAGGTCGAGCGGAGACTGCGGAAAGCCGTACAGGCCGGTGCGGACGTCCCCAGGGAGCTGTCGGCCGGGGCGGGCGCAACGACGCACTTCCGGCCTTCTCAGCCCGGGCTTTGCACCCCGCGAAGCCCCTTCCTAGGCTGCTCCGGTGCGCATCTTCCTCGCCGGCGCGACCGGCGTGATCGGGTCCCGTCTGCTGCCGCTGCTCGTCGCTGCCGGCCATGACCTCGCCGGGACCACGCGCTCGCCCGAGCGCGCGGACCTGATCGTGAGCCTCGGCGGCAGCCCGGTCGTCGTCGACGTGTACGACGCGGCAGCGCTCACGGCCGCAGTCGCCGCGTTCCGGCCCGACCTGGTGATGCACCAGCTCACCGACCTCCCCGACGACGTCGCGGCGATCCCGTCGCGCGCTGCGGCGAACTCCCGCATCCGCACCGAGGGCACGGCCAACCTGCTCGCGGCGGCACGGGCCGCGGGCGCGCCCCCCGTGCTCGCGCAGTCCATCGCCTGGACGCCGCCCGGCCGGGGCGACGCCGTGGCCTGGCACGAGGCCGCCGTCCTGGACGCGGGCGGGGTGGTGGTCCGGTACGGCCAGCTCTACGGCCCGGGCACGTACTTCGAGACGGAGCCGCCCGCCCACCCGCGGATCCACGTGGACGACGCCGCGAGGCTGACCGTGCCGCTGCTGAACGCGGAGCCGGGGGTCGTCGTGCTGGCGGATCTGCTGGACTGACCCGGGCTGCCCCTGGGGCTCAGGGCCGGCCGCCCAGGTCGTGCAACCACCCGGCGATCTGAGCCAGGTCACCAGCAGTCACCCCGACCGCCGGGTCCACCCCGTGCAGCAGTGCCGCGCCCGGGTGCTCGTCCGCGACCCACAGCCGGTCGGAGTCACTGATCACGTCGTCCACCCACACGAACGGCCGCCCGGCAGCGATCCGGACCAACGCCCTCGTCTTCCATTGCAGGCGGTCGTCCCCGATGTCACGGGAGTACGCGGGGAGCTCGGCGACCGGCAGGCGCGGCAGGCCCAGCAGAGGCGAGACGACGTCGTTCACCGCATCCATCCACGCTGTCGCCCACACCAGGTCGCACTCCAGCTCCACCAGCAACGGACCGAGCGAACCATCGACCTGCGCCAGCCAGGGGTTGGACGGCGCGGTCCACACCGCCGGCGCACCGGGCACGGACGGCCCTCCCGGACCGCCGAACGGGAGCAGTGTCCCGTCCACGTCAAGGAACAGGACGGGTCGCGCTCCGTCGGGCATCCCCGCACGATACCTACCGGTGAGCGGTGCGGGTCGTCACCGTCGGGACGGGCCGCCCAGATCGTCCTGATGGATCAGGCTCGAGCTCGTCGACAGCGCCTTGACGCCCATGCGGGACCGCGCCGCCGCGTAAAAGGCATCACGGGCGCGTCGGAGCTTGAGCGCCTCGCTGTCCCAGCCGTCGCCGTCGAACTCGGTGTCGATGCCTACCCGCGCGAACCCCTCCATCCGCTTGGCGGCAGCTCGCATCCTGCGCGCCGCGGCGACCGTGTCGGTGTCCGCCAACAGGCAGAGCTCCTCCCACGCGTCGGTCACGGCACGATCCAGTTCCTCGCCCGACAGTCGAGCGAGGCCGGCCACGGGATCGACCGGCGGCGTCGTGGCGCCGGGCCGGTACCCGGCGGTGATGCCCGCGACCAGCTGCGAGTACCGGCGCAGCGCCCTCGTGTACCGCAGGCAGGCGTCGTGAAACCTCTCGCGACGCCAGCGCGCGGCGTCGGTGGCCATGGTCGTCGCGAGCGTCCCGACGACGCCGAGCGTGACACCGATGAGGGCGGGAAGCTGCGCGAGGAGGTTGTCCACGGCACCAGGATCACATAACGCCCAAGCCGGACACGCCTAGGCGGTCCCGCCCCCACCGCAGTCGCTCACCACAGCCCGCGCTTGGTGCGCCTGCTGCTCCCCCACAGTCGCTTGGTCAGGTTCTTGCTCCGGCCCTTCGTCGTGCTCCCCCAGAGCCCGCGCTTCCAGCTCTTCGCACGAGACTTCCGACCCCACAGACCAGCCATCAGCGACCCCCTCGCGTACGGACAGGCCTTCAGGCTACGCATGCCTCACGCGACGTGAAATCACACCGGACCTGGTTGACATCCCGGTCCACCTGGTCATGCGTTCCGTCGTCGGCCGCGTAATACATCGGGACGACGGCGTCGGCGGTCCCTAGACTGACCCGACCCCGCCCACCCCTGGGCAGGACCCACCCGTACGATTCCCGAGGAGAAGCCCCGCGTGTCCCACGTCGTCGCGATCAAGGACCAGGTGGAGGCGGCCGTCCGGGCCGCCCTGACCGAGGTGCTCCCGGCCGAGCTGGCCGGCACCGATCCGGTGGTCCGACGATCCGACCGCGCCGACTTCCAGGCGAACGGCCCGCTGGCCGTCGCCAAACGCGTCGGCCGTGCCCCGCGCGACCTCGCCACAGCCACGGCCGACCGCCTCTCCGCCGCCCGCACCGAACCCGACCCAGGCGCCGAGCCCGCCGCCGGCACCCCCGTCACCCCCGAGGTCTCCGGCCCCGGTTTCCTCAACCTCACCGTCCCTGCAGCGACCCTCTGGCGGCAGGTCGCCGCGCGCCTCGCCGACGAGAACCTTGGCATCACACCGATGCGCACCGGCGAGCGCACCGTCATCGACTACTCCGCGCCCAACGTGGCCAAGGAGATGCACGTGGGCCACCTGCGCTCCACGATCATCGGCGACACCCTCGCCCGCGTCCTGGCGCACCTCGGCTCGACCGTGATCCGGCAGAACCACGTCGGCGACTGGGGCACGCAGTTCGGCATGCTCATCCAGTACATCGACGAGCACCCCGAGCAGTCCTGGCAGGGCGAGGCATCGATGTCCGCCCTGGACGCCCTCTACCGGGCGGCCCGGGCCGAGTTCACCGCGGACCCGGCCTTCGCCGACCGCGCACGCGCCCGCGTGGTCGCGCTCCAGTCCGGCGACGCCGCCACGCTGGCCACCTGGCGCGAGCTCGTCGCCGAGTCCGAGGCCGCCTTCCAGGCGGTCTACGACCGCCTCGGCATCCTGCTCACCCCGGCCGACGCCGACGGTGAGTCCCGCTACAACGCCGACCTCCAAGGCGTCGTCGACGAGCTCGTGGACCAGCGCATCGCCGTCGACTCCGACGGCGCCCTGTGCGCCTTCACCGAAGGCGTCGTCGGGCCGGACGGCGATCCGGTCCCGCTGATCGTGCGCAAGAAGGACGGCGGCTTCGGCTATGCAGCCACCGACCTCGCCACGCTGCGCCTGCGCGTCGAGGAGTACCGGGCCACCCGCATCCTCTACGTCGTCGACGCGCGGCAGGCCCTGCACTTCCGGATGGTCTTCGACGTCGCGCGCCGCGCCGGCTGGCTGCCCGACGACGTCGCCGCGACCCACGTCCCGTTCGGCACCGTCCTGGGCGCCGACGGCAAGCCGTTCAAGACGCGCGACGGCGGCACGGTGCGCCTGAACGACCTGCTGGACCAGGCCGTCGAGCGGGCCCGCGCGGAGCTGGCCGAGAAGGACCACGGCCTCACGCCGGCGGAGTTCGAACGCGTGGCGCAGGCGGCGGGCATCGGCGCGGTGAAGTACGCCGACCTGTCGAACACGCGCACCAAGGACTACGTCTTCGACGTCGACCGTATGGTGGCGCTGAACGGCAACACCGGCGTCTACCTCCAGTACGCGCACGCGCGCGTCCGCTCGATCCTGCGCAAGGCGGCCGACGCCGGGGTCGCGATCGGCCGGCCGATCGACCCGGCCCTCCCCCTGCATCCCGCGGAACGGGCGCTGGCCCTCACGCTGGACGAGCTCTCCGTGACGCTCGACGACGTCGCCGGCACGCTCGAACCGCACCGCCTGGCCGGCTACCTGTTCGGCCTGGCCCGCGCATACACCGAGTTCTACGACCAGTGCCCGGTCCTGCGGGCGGACGACGACGGCGTCCGCGCCAACCGTCTGGCGCTGTGCGAGCTGACGGGCCGCACCCTGGCGACCGGGCTCGACCTGCTGGGGCTCGCCGCACCCGACCGGATGTGACGCCGATGAGTCCCGCGGCGCGGACCGGTCTGCCCCCTCGTACCGCACCCGCGACACGAGGGGAACACCATGCCCGCCACCTACACGTTCGACGTCTTCTCCAGCCTCGACGGCTTCGGCGCCGCGGGCGAGGACTGGACGGGCTACTGGGGCAAGCAGGGCCCTGAGCTGCTCGACCGCCGTCTGACCGAGTACGACGCCGACCAGCGCCTGGTGCTCGGGGCCACCACCTACCGCGCGTTCGCGCAGATGCTGGCCTCGAGCACCGAGAACCCGGAGGTGCTCGACCCGTGGGTCACGAAGATGTGGAACCTGCCGACGACAGTGGTGTCCTCGACGCTGGAGAACCCGCTCGACTGGCCGGACGCCACGGTGGAGAACGGCGACGCCGTCGACGTCGTCGCCCGGCTCAAGCAGGAGTCCGCGGTGCCGCTGCGGTCGCACGGCAGCCTGTCGATGAACCGGGCGCTGCTCGCCACGGGCCTGGTCGACCGCGTCCAGGTGACGCTCTTCCCGGTCGTCACCGGGCAGACCGGGCTGGACCCGGTCTTCCAGGGCGCCGCGGACCTCGACCTCGAGCTGATCGAGCACCGGACCCTCGACGGCAGCATCCAGGAGCTCGTCTACGCGCCGACCCTGCACTGACCTGCCCAGGAGGACATCCCCACCCCACCACGGCGGTAAACCCCATGGTCGAGGCACCCAACAGATCCATACCGTCGTGCCATGCCGATCGCACGCTCACGCCCCGCCCCGAGGCAGGCGTTCCTCCTGGCCGGCGCGGCCCTCGCGACGCTCGCCGGCCTCCACCTGCTTCCGGGCTCCGCGGGCGTGGACCCCGTCCGCGACCTGATGTCCGAGTACCCGGTGCGCACGGCGGAAGCGGGCGTGGCCTACACGTTCGCGCTCCTCGGTGCGAACGCCGCCGTCGTTCTGCTGGGCATCCATTGGACACGGGACGGGCTCCTGCGGTCCCGGCCCGTGGCGGCGACGTTCCTTGCCACCTGGTGCCTGAGCCTGCTTGGGCTGACCGTGTTCCTCAAGGACCCTGTCGGCGGCCCGGGTACCTGGTACGGGACGGTCCACCTCGTGTGCACCGTCGCGAACTTCGTGAGCCTTCCCGCGCTCTGCGCCCTGCTGTGGTGGCAGCACCGTCGCGAGTCGCGCTGGCACGGGCACGCCACCACGGCGGGCGTCGTCGCGGGTCTCAGCCTGGCCTGCATGGCGCCGTTCACGGTCGCCCTGCTGACCCGCGGCGAGCCGGGATCGCTCACCGACGCGGGACTGGGCCTGACGGAGCGAGCTGTCGTGATCCTCGACGTCGTGGCCGTCGTCGCGCTGACCCGGTGGTCCCGCCAGGTAACCGAGCAGTGCGGCACCGGATGACCCAGGGGTCAGCGGCTCCGGCTGCCCACCCCGCCGTCGGGCGCGATCTCCGAAATGCGCGCGAGGTCCTCGGCGGTGAGGCGCACCTGGGCCGAGGCGTTGTTCTGAGTGACGCGCTCGGCGTTGCGGGAGCCCGGGATCGGCACCACGTACTCCTGCTGCGCGAGCAGCCAGGCGAGCGCGAGCTGCGAGAGCGTGACGCCCTTCTCCGCCGCCACTTCCGACAGCCGGCGCGCGATCTCCACGTTGGCGTCGAAGTTCTCCGGCGCCCACCACCCGATGAGCTGGCGCACGTCGTCGGGCGTGTACCGGTCGCGGGACTGGACCGCGCCGCTCAGGAACCCACGGGCCAGCGGCGAGTACGCGGCCAGCCCGATGCCGAGCTCCTCCAGGACGGGCAGCAGGGACTCGGGCTCCCTGGCGAAGATCGAGTACTCGTTCTGCAGCACCGAGATCGGGTGCACGGCGTGCGCCCGGCGGATCGTGTCCTCGTCGGCGTTCGAGAGTCCGAGGTACTTGACCTTGCCGGCTTGCACGTACTCCTGCATCACGCCCACGACGTCCTCGATCGGGACGTTCGGGTCGGGCACGTGCTGGTAGAGCACGTCGATCGTGTCGATGTCCAGGTTCCGGAGGCTGTTGTCGACCACCTCGCGGATGTGCTCGGGGCGCGAGTCGGAGCCGTACGTCGACGTGAACCCGAACTTCGTCGCGATCACCACCTCGTCCCTGATCGGCGCGAGCGCGTGGCCGAGCAGCTTCTCCCCCACGCCCCAGCCGTACAGCTCGGCGGTGTCGAAGAAGGTCACGCCCTCGTCGTGGGCGCGGCGGATCGCGGCGATCGACTCGGTGTCGTCGGTCGGCCCGTAGGCCATCGCCGTCCCCATCGCGCCGTAGCCCAACGCGGAGACCGTCAGACCCTGCTTGCCCAGCGTGCGTTGCTCCATGGTTCCCACTCCTTGGTCGAGGGCTCTTGGTCGAGGGTCGGCTCCTAGACTCCGACCGCGAACCCACGTGTCACCATACGCCCATCCTGTCAGTGTCTGACACAAGTGGCACAGGCGCTACCCTGGGGGACATGTCGAGCACGACGAGCAGCGGACCGAGCAGCGGCCGGACCCTGCGCGAGATCAGCCGCGACGCCGTGCGCGCGCGCATTACCGAGATCGCGCTCGAGCTGTTCGCCGAGCGCGGCTTCGAGCAGGTGACGGTCGAGCAGATCGCCGCCGAGGCGGGCATGTCCGCGCGCACCTTCCACCGTTACTTCCCCGCCAAGGAGGACGTCGTGATCGGCGACCCGGCACGCGGCGGCGAATTCGTGCGCGGCGTCCTGGCCGGCCGCCCCCAGGACGAGCCCGTCTGGGACTCGCTGCACCTCGCCTTCGAGGCACTCGTCGCCCAGGCACCCCCCGGGGGCGGGGACGACGAGCGCGGCAAGCGCGCCATGCGCGTGATGGTCAGCGCTGCCTCGCTCCGGGCCCGCAGCCTGGAGAAGCACCTCCTGTGGGCGCGCATGCTCACACCGCTCGTCGCCGCCCGCCTGTCCGACGACGACGCCGCGTTCCGTGCCGAGATCATCGTCCAGTCGGCCCTCGCCTGCTTCGATGTCGCCCTCACCGCCTGGGCGAACGCCGAGGACGGCACGACCGCGGGCGAGCTGCTCGAACGCAGCTTCGCGACGCTCCGCCCCCAGACCTGACGGCATCGCGGCCGGGTGGCGTCAGCGGAACTCCGCCACGACCTCGATCCGCCCCACGATGTTCGCGTTCAGCTCAACCAGGTCCTCCGCGGGGATCCAGTACTCGAGGATCGTCCGCCCGCCGACCTGCTGGACCTCGTACCGGTCGAGAAACTCGGCGGCGACGTCGAACCGGGTCACGTAGCCCGCGCCGCTGGCCTTGACGTTCCAGTCCCGCGCGATGCGCGTGGCGTACTCCTCGTTCAGGACGGGGTAGAAGATCGGCTGGTCAGGGAGCCGCGGGGGCCAGGCACGCCAGTCCGACTCCTCGACCAGGGCCAGCTCCTGCGGCCCGGTCGGCCGCCACAGGGTCACCGTCTTCATGGGCGGGATCCTGACACGGCCGGCACCGGTTGATCGAGCTGCTATCGGGCCCGCGGTCAGCCCGGGTCGACGGTCCGGAACCGCACGAAGTCGACCATGTCGTCGTCCGCGACGTCCGGGTAGTAGTACGTCCGCAGCGCCGTGCGCAGCTCGTCGGCGGTGCAGCCCTCCAGGGCCGCCTGGGCATCGGTGATATCGGCGAACCGGACGTGCTCCACGGAGTCGACGACACCGGGCAGCGCCCGGTACCGGTCCTCGAACTCAAACATCAGCGTGACCGGCCCTGGGACGGCCGGATCGTCGAACCGCGTGGTGGCGGTCTTGCCGCCGTCGACCACGCTCGTCCAGTGCTGCGGGCTGAACCGCAGCACGCGCGGCGGGTCGGCGTCCGGGTGCCGGGACGGGTGCGGAGCAGGTCACGGGCGGGGACCGAGTACGGCCGGTCGTCGCCGGGCACGATCACGCGACAGTCGGGCTGCTGGTCGAGCAGCACCTGTCGGCACCGCCCGCACGGGGGCATGACACCGCGGCCCTCGTCGCCGACTGCGACGATCAGCGCGATCGGGCCGGAGCCGGCGGCGGCCGCCGTGCCCAGCGCCACGAGCTCGGCGCACGGCCCGCCCGTGAAGTGGCCGACGTTGGCGCCGGTGTGGACGTCACCGTGGACGTCCATCACCGCCGACGCCACGGTGTGCAGATAGGCCCCGTCCTCGGGGAGCCGGGCGACGACCTCGAGGGCCGCATCGATCAGCCGTCGCTCGGCCGCGGTGAGCAAGGGGTCGGTCGCCGTCGTCATGCACGGGATCCTGGCACGGCCGGCACCTGCGCACCGAAGGCTTTATCCGTCCGCCCCGATCCGTGCCGCGACGTCCGCCGGCAACGCGTACGGCGTCTCCTGCGGCAGCGCGGGCGAGCCGCCTGCAGTCAGCTCGGCGCGCCAGGCCCGGACCTGGTCGGTGACGTCGTCCAGCCCGACCACCCACTCGTCCACGTAGGCGTCGACGGCGACGCCGCCGATCCCGACCTGCAGGGACCGGTGCTCCAGCGCGCGGCCCGACGGCGTCCGCTCCGGGTCCCACTGGACCCGGACCGGGCTGGACGTCTTCTGCGCGGCCCAGGCCGCGGCGTTGTCGTGCAGCGAGCGGTCGAAGTGGCTCAGGGTGGCCAGACTGAGCGCCTGCTCGAAGCCGGTACGCGACATGCGCACCGCGAGGACCCGCTCCTGGCCGGGCTTGGTCGCCCAGCCGCAGCGGTACATCATCCAGCAGAACGAGGGCTTCACCCAGGTCATCCGCTCGCGCTTGAACGGCGGCACGAACCGCGCACCTGTCGCTTCGGAGTGCTCATCGGCGGATGACGGTACGCATCCGGGCGTCGTCGGGCCAAGGTGATTGTCCCGCTCCGGAACCACCCAGTCGGTGTCCAGGCAACCACCGGATATCACCGTTGTGATGTCGGGGTTACGGCTATTAATGGCGACCTGTCGCAGAGTTCGGTCCTGGAATGTCTTGGTTCATTCCACGTGTTCCAGCTCACGTTCCGATTGACAGGATGAAAACCCCGTCTGACGCTATTTCGCGGTGAACCCACGCTTACGTGCAACACCATTGTTCCGGCGGAGCGATTCGAGGGGAAACACAATGATCCGAGGATTCCGTGTCATGAGTCGTGCGGGAACGGTGCTGGCCATCTCGGCCGGCCTGGTCTGCACGGCAGCAACAGGTGCGAGCGCGATGGTGCAGCCAGGGGCCTACCTGCCCGCGGCCCACCTCATCGGCGCGACCGACCCGGTCGACGCCCCGGCAGCCGACGCTCCCGTCGACGCCCCAGCAGCCGACGCCCCGGTGGACGCGCCGGTGCCCGACGTTCCCGTCGACGCACCCGTGCCGGACGTGCCGGTCGACGCACCCGTCCCGGACGTCCCCGTGGACGCCCCGGTCCCTGATGTGCCGGTCGACGCACCGGTCCCCGACGTTCCCGTGGACGCGCCCGTCCCGGACCTTCCCGTCGACGCCCCGGTGCCTGACCTGCCGGTCGACGCACCCGTGCCCGACCTGCCGATCGATGCGCCGGTCCCCGACCTGCCGATCGACGCACCGGTCCCGGATCTTCCGGTCGATGCCCCGATCCCCGACCTCCCGGTCGACGATCTCCCCGTGCCGGCCCTCCCGGTCGACGACCTTCCGATCCCGGAGCTTCCGGTCCCGCTGCCGCCGACCGGCGGCCTCCTGAGCTCCCTGCTGGACGCGGTCGGCGGCCTGCTCAGCACCCTGCTGGGCGCGCTCGGCGGCGGGCTTCCCGTTCCGCTGCCCGTGCCGCTCCCCGTCGGATGAACATGACGCCGACGTCGGCGCCGTGAGAAACATCTGATAAGCACAGGTGAGGCCCTTTTCCGGAGTTCCGGGAAAGGGCCTCACCGCATTTTGAACAATCGTCCAGAACTACCCTGACCCGCGTCACCGCGCAGGAATCACGGATCAGTCGAAGACCAAGGTCCGGAAGGCATCACGCACCGCCGTGAGCGGGCTGCGGTCGCGGTCGTAGTACAGCTTGTTGGTCAACAACAGTGCCCAACGCTCCTGCTGGGGCGAGATCCACATGCCACAGCCGGTGAAGCCGTAGTGCACCCAGACATCGGCCGAGAGATCGGCTCCCGGCGCTGGATGCCAGAACAGGCCTCGCGCGGGTTCGAGCGCGCCGGTGTGCACCCTCAGGGACTCCTTCGTCCAGGGCGTGCCGAACCCGACCTGACGCGCCGCGCCGGATGTGTCCAGGAGGTAGCGAAGAAAGACTGACAGGTCGCCAAGCGTCGTGAAGGCGCCGGCGCTACCGCAGACACCGCCCAGGAGCCGCGCGGAGAAGTCGTGGGCGACGCCCTTGAGGTGCGCGCCGAGGTCCTGATCGAGTTCCGTCGGCGCACTCCGCCCGGCGACGTCCGCAGGCAACGGCCCGAAGCGGGTGGAGTCCATGCCCAGCGGCTCCCACACACGCTCCCTGGCAAACTGGTCGAGGCGCTGACCGGAGAGATGTTCGACCAGGAACCCGAGAATGATGGCCGCCCGGTCCGTGTAGTCGACAGCCTCGCCCGGCGTCCGGTTCAAGGCTTCGCGCAGGACTCCTTCGCGGATCTCCTGGAGGTCGGTGCCATAGAGATTCTTGAGCTGAGCCCTCAGTGGAAGCCCGGCCGTATGGGTCAAGATCTGATGGGCGGTCACGGATCCGAGGGGATAGCCGTGGACCTCCGGCCAGAAGGCGCCGAGAGGCCTGGCGAGATCGAGTGCCCCCTCTTCCCACAGCGTGCCGACGGACGACCACACCGCGATGAGCTTGGTCAGGCTGGCGACGTCGAAGATCGTGTCCGACGCCATCTGCACCTGCGGGTCGTCAGGATCCAGGACTCCGACGACACCGTGCGCGTCGTAGCCGGCAGCCCCGCCGATCGCCCACACGGCGCCAGGGAAGACCCTGTTGCGCACGCCCTCGTCCAGAAGTTCTTCGATCCGATCCGTCATCGTCCCCCGTTCTATCCCACACCTGGATCCGACAGCTGTCGTAGGTACTGGAGCCTGGCACGAATTGCTACGCTCTGCGCACCGTCCACGCAGGTCAGTGGGCCAAAGGGCCGATCGGTTGGAGTGTCCAGCGATGTCTGACGTCGGGCGGCTGGTCAGGGAACGCGGGCTGGTCGTGCTCTCGCAGGTGACCGCGACGGAGTTCCTGGACACGATGTCCCAGCTTGTGCCTGATGTGGGCCGGCGGCGGCCGGTCGGTCGTGCGCCTCGTCCCAGCGGTCGTGGTGGGCGTTCTCATGTGCCTCCTTGCCGCTCAGTTCGTCGGCCTGGTGGACGTGGTCCCGTGAGCGGTCCACGAGTAGCGCCCGGGGCATCGTCGGATACCTTGAGCCCGTGCCCGACCTCCTGATCGCCCAGCGCCACACGGCCCACCTCGACCGGGTCGTCGAGGCGCTGCGGCAGGTGCACGAGAGCGACGGCTACCCGATGGTCTGGCCCGACGACCCGGTCGCCTGGCTCACTCCTACGGGGACGATCGCGGCGTGGGTCGCACTTGCCGACGGCGTCGTGGTCGGCCACGTCATGCTCGTCGCCGCCGACGGCGTCGAGCACGTCGAGGACCTCGCGACCGCCGCGCGGACGACCGTGACCGGGCTCGCCGGCGTGAGCCGCCTGTTCGTGACACCGAAGGCGCGCGGCTCGCGCATCGCCATGGCACTGCTGGAGCGCATCGAGGACACGCCCACCCGGCGCGGACGGCGGCTCGTGCTCGACGTCGTGGACGACGGCGGCGCGGCCGTCCGCCTGTACGAGCGCCTCGGCTGGGTGCGGGTGGCCTCGGGGCCGGCCGGCTGGACCGGCCCCGACGGCGTCCGCCCGCGGACGGCCGCCTACCTCTGCCCCCGCTGACCGGGTCAGGCGGAGCGGGCGCCGAGCCAGGGGGCGAGGTGGTCCTCGCGCCACAGCCACTCGACGCCGGCGGCGGCCTCCTCGGGCGTGCACAGCGCCGCCTGGAACGCCTCGCGCAGCCGGCGCCGCTCGTCGTCCGGCCCGACGGCGCCCGCGCCCGCCCCGGCATCGCTGACACCGACCACCACGATCCGGGTGTGCGGCGGCGTGCCCGCGCAGACCTCCGACCACGGGCCCAGGTCGCCGACCGCGAGCTGACCGCCCGCGCCGTCCCACAGGCAGGCGAGGCCGGGCCGGTCGGCCACGTGGAAGACGCCGCGGGCCCGCAGTCCGCCCGCGCCGAGCGACTCGATGTGCTCCACCAGCCGCTCCGGGTGGAACGGCAGCGGTGAGCGCAGCTCCAGCGTCCAGCTCCGGTCATCGGGGACGCCGCCCAGGCCGCTGACGACGACGGCGCCGAGCGGGTGCGCCCGGTGCTCGGCGCGCGCCGGCGAGTGCGTGGCGGCGGCGAGCCCGGCGGCCGACAGGGCGTGCAGCCCGTTCACCCGCCGTGTCCCGGCGCCGCGGAGCCGGTCCAGCAGGCCCGACGCCGTGGGCGGCAGCGACACGTCGGCGGGCCCGGCCGGCGAGCCGTGGGCCACCACGAGGTCTGCCTGCTCGATCTGGGCCGCGAGCGCCTCCCCCACCGAGCGCTCGTCGCCGCTGGTGAGGCCGAGGCCGCGTTCGAGCAGGGTGTCGTCGCCGAGCAGGTCGTGCTGGAGGGTGTCGGCGTCGACCACGGTGAAGGACGTGGCGATGCGCGTGTGGTCGAGCGCGCCGCCGCGTGCGGTCTCGGTCGTCAGCGAGCGGGCGGCGGGCAGGGGTTCGGCGCTGATGGGGAGCGCGAGCAGCACGTGGGACCAGCGGCCGTCGCAGGCGAGGCGCGCGATGGTGGGGACGGCGTCCTCGCGGACGGCGCAGGACAGGCAGGCGTGCTCCAGCGGCACCAGCACGTCCTCGAGGACGCCGGTGGCGTCGAGGACGACGCGCCGCAGGTGGTCCTCGTAGATGTCGTGCCGGGCGGCGACGACGCCGGGTGTGTCGGTGAGCAGACCGAACAGCGCGGAGTCGCGCAGCACGGGGTCGGTGGTGGCCAGGACGCTCACCGGGATGATTCCGCGGCGGTCTCCGGTTCGGTACATGCTGCCTCCTCGCCCGGGGGCAGGCCCCGGAATAATTGATAACCGTTCTCAGTTCTGGTTCACTGTAGCGCGATATGAGAACGGTTCTCACCAGCGGCGGCCAGTCCGTCGCCACAGGAGGTCATGTGTCAGCCAGATGCCAGGTGCTGGGCACCGTCCCGGGGTTCGGTCACTCGATTTCGCACTCGCACGTGCGGACCAAGCGGCGGTTCGACCCCAACATCCAGAAGAAGCGCTACTGGGTCCCGTCGCTCGGCCGCAACGTCACGCTGCGGGTGAGCGCCAAGGGCATCAAGACCATCGATCGCAAGGGCATCGACGTCGTCGTCGCCCAGATCCTGGCCAGAGGGGAGAAGGTCTGATGGCCAAGAAGTCCAAGATCGCCGCCGACGAGCGGCGGCGCGAGATAGTCGCCCGGTACGCCGAGCGCCGCGCGGAGCTGCGCCGCACCCTCCGCAGGCTGGACCTGCCGCCCGAGGAGCGCCAGGCAGCCGCCGCGGAGCTGTCGACCCAGCCGCGCGACGCCAGCCCGACCCGGCTGCGCAACCGCGACGCCGTCGACGGACGGCCCCGCGCGTACTCGCGGAAGTTCGGGCTCTCCCGGATCCGCCTGCGCGAGATGGCCCACCGCGGCGAGCTGCCCGGGGTGACCAAGTCGAGCTGGTGAGACCGGCCGGCACCCCCGACGGCCCCGCCGTCGCCCACCCGCTACGCAAGGAGTGACACATGAAGGTTCGCGCATCGCTGCGGTCCCTCAAGGACAAGCCCGGCGCCAAGGTCGTGCGCCGGCACGGCAAGACGTTCGTGATCAACAAGCTCAACCCGCGCTGGAAGGCGCGGCAGGGCTGAGGACAGGAGACAAACCATGAAGCAGAACCTTCACCCCACCTACGGCCCCGTGGTCTTCCGGGACGCGAGCGCAGGCTTCACGTTCCTGACCCGCTCGACGCTCGCCGGCAGCACGGACTCCGGTCCCGGCCGCCCCACGGCGACCATCGAGTGGTCCGACGGCCAGACCTACCCCGTGGTCGACGTCGAGATCAGCAGCGCCAGCCACCCGTTCTGGACCGGATCGGCCCGCGTGGTCGACACCGCCGGACGCGTCGAGAAGTTCCGGCAGCGCTACGCCAAGCACAACACGAGCAACAACAGCAAGGGTGGTAACTGATGGCCTCGCGTACCGACCTTCGTCCCGTGATCAAGCTCCGCTCGACGGCGGGCACCGGGTTCACCTACGTGACCCGCAAGAACCGGCGCAACGATCCTGACCGGCTCGTGCTGCGCAAGTTCGACCCCGTCGCGCGGCAGCACGTCGACTTCCGCGAGGAGCGCTGATCGATGGCGGTCCCCAAGCGGAAGATGTCCCGGTCGCGGACCCGGTCCCGCCGCTCGCAGTGGACGGCCCTCGTGCCCGACCTGGTCGCGGTGACCGTGGACGGGCGCCAGGTGCGCATCCCCGCGCGGCTCGTGCCCGCGGTCCGGCGCGGCCTGGTCGTCCCCGACTGAGACCCGCACCCCGCTGAGCTCGTGGAGCACAGCAGCACGAACGCCCCGGCGCCACAGCGCCGGGGCGTTCGTCGTGTGCCGGGTCAGCGGACGAGCGCACCCGCCTCGACCCGGACCTCGACGCCGGCGGCGAGCTCGTCGGCCCAGTCCTTCGCCGCGTGCCCGGTCGCGTCCACGACCAGCACGTGCCCGATCCGCTCGTTGTTGTCGCCCGGCCGCACCACGCGGCCGGGCGACGGCGTCTCGTGGCCGAGCACGCGTCCGTCGTCCGCCAGGCGCTCCGCGCCCCGGACCTCCCGCACGACGCCGCCCGCCGGGGCGAGCAGGAACGTGACGGCCGCGCTGGTCGCGACCGACGGGCCGGGCACCGGCTCGCGCCCGAGCGCCAGGTCCACCAGCACCCGCAGCGGGTTGAACCCCGTCACGAGGCGGACCAGCTCGAAGATGTACCCGCCGCCCTGGCGCGGGTTCAGCTCGATCAGCCGGGGGCCGGCCGCGGTGAGCCGCACCTCCGTGTGGCTGATGCCGTGCGTCAGGCCGACGGCGGCGAGCACCGCGACGACGTGCGCCTCGATCGCCTCCCGTTCCTCGGGCGTCAGCGGGGCCGGGAACAGGTGCCCCGACTCGACGAAGCCCGACCCCGCCTCGACGCCGGGCTCGGCGACCGACTTCGCGGTGATGCCGAGCACCCGTGTCACGCCGTCGCGGGTCACGGACTCGACGCTGTACTCCGGGCCCTCGACTACCCGTTCGAGCAGCGCGAGCCGCTCCAGCGGCTGGTCCCGGGTGTTGCGCTCCGGCCCGGTCGCCTCGGCGAAGGCCACGGCGAGCCCGGCCTCGTCGACGACCTTGCGCACCGCCGTGCCGGAGTTCATGTCGACCGGCTTGACCACGAGCGGGTAGCCGAGGCTCGCGGCCTCCTTGCGCGCCTGGTCCCAGGTGGCGGCCACCGCGAACGGCACGTCGGGCACTCCCCCGGCCGCCAGCGCGTGCCGCACCAGGTGCTTGCGCGTCGCGGTGCGCAGCACGTCGGCGGGCGCCCCGGGCAGGCCCAGGCCTTCCGCGACGTGGGCGACGGCGGGCAGGTAGTAGTCGCAGGTCGTCAGCACGCCGTCGACCGGCCGGCGTGCCGCGCTCTCCCGGGCCGAGACCTCCCGGGCCGCCGCGAGCAGGACTGCGTCGTCGTTGGTCTCGGCGACCACCACCTCGGCGGCGAGCGCCAGCACCGGGTGGGGCGTGCCGTCGGGCAGCCGGTACAGGTCGGGGTCGCGGGTGATCAGCACGTACTCGTGGCCGGCGTCGCGCAGCAGGGGCGGGAGCATCAGGCCGGTCGACTGGAGCCAGCTCTCGATCATCAACAGGTTCGCCACGTCAGCACGCTCCGCGCGTGCTGACGCGAACGAGAGTCGTTCTCAACATGGCGCACAGCCTGCCACGGATCCCGGGGCCGTACTCGTCGGGCGGGTACGGCCTGTGGAAAAGAGCCGCCCCGCGCTCCGCTACAGCACCCCGTCCGGCAGCGCCGGGTGCTCGTCGGCGGGCGGCTTGGGCCGCGGGATGAGCAGCGCCAGGACGGTGCACACGAGCGACGCGAGCAGGCCGAGCAGCAGGGCCGTGCGGAACGCGTCGCCGGACGGCACCGGGACTCCCTCGAACTGTGCGCCGCCCGCCGCGAGCACGCCGCCCACGACGGCGGCGGCCGACGTAGTGCCCAGGGACCGCATCAGGGTGTTCAGCCCGTTCGCGGCGCCCGTCTCGTGCGACGGTACGACCTGCATGATGAGGGCGGGCATGGCCGCGAACCCTAGTCCGATGCCGACGCCGACCACGATGTTGACCACCAGCACGTGCCACACGTCGAGGTCGACCACGACGGCGATCACGTAGGAGACCGCGATGACGGCGGCCCCGGACGCGAGCAGCGGCTTGGCCCCGAAGCGGTGCGCGAGCCGCCCCGAGACCGGCGACATGGCGAGCATGACCAGGCCGGACGGCATGAGGATCAGGCTGGCCTGCATCAGGGTCAGCCCGAGGCCGCCGGCCGCCGTCGGCAGCTCCAGGAGCTGCGGGAACACCACGTTGGACGCGAACAGCGCGAAGCCCATCGCGATCGAGGCGAGGTTGGTGAAGAGCACGGTGCCGCGCGCGGTCACCCGCAGGTCCACCAGGGGCTCCTCGATACGCAGCTCGTACCAGCCCCACACCAGCAGGACGACGAGGCCGCCGAGCAGCAGCCCGAGCGTGCGCGGCGAGCCCCAGCCCCAGTCGTTGCCGCGCGAGACCGCCAGCAGCACCCCGGTCAGGCCGATCGCGAGCCCGACCACGCCGACGACGTCGAGCCGGCCGCCCGCGCGCAGCGTGCTGACGGGCACGACCCACGCGACCAGCGCCAGCGCGAGCAGGCCGATCCCGGCCGCCACCCAGAACACCACGTGCCAGTCGTAGCGCTCGGTCACGAACGCGCTGATGGGCAGGCCGAGCGCACCGCCGACGCCGAGCGTCGCGCTGACCAGGGCGATCCCCGACCCGAGCCGGTCCCGGTGCAGCACGTCGCGCAGGATCGAGATGCCGAGCGGCACCACGCCCATGCCCATGCCCTGCAGCCCCCGCCCCACGATCAGGAGCACCACGGACGGCGACAGCGCCGCGACCACCGAGCCCAGCGCCAGCAGGCCGAGCAGCACGAGCGCGACCGTCTTCTTGCCGTACATGTCGCCGAGCCGTCCCGAGATGGGCGTGCAGATCGCCGCCACCAGCAGCGTCACGGTGATCACCCAGGCGGTGACGTCACGCGAGACACCCAGGAGGACCGGCAGCTCCGCCTGGATCGGCAGCAGGATCGTCTGCATGAACGACGCCCCCATGCCCGCGAACGCGAGCACCGCGATGACCACCCCCGGCCGGGGCATGCGGGTGAGACGGGAACGGTCGCCAGGGGGAAAGCGGAATCTCATGTGGGGCAGACGATCCTTCGACGAGGGGGCGGGTTCCGCGCACGCGAGCGGCCGCAGCACGAGGTCCGCGCGGCGCGAGGGGGATGCCTGCACCTTACATAGTTGCCCGCGCGAACCACGCGGTGCGCCGTGCGGGCAGTACAGGACCGAAGCTGACCTCTTCTCCGCCTACGGTCGCCGTATCACGCACACCGCTCCGAGAGGACCAGCCATGCCCGAGCAGACCAGCGCCGCCCCCACCGGATACACGTCCGTCGCCCCGTGGGTCGTCACCGACGACACCGGCGCTTTCCTCGACTTCGTCAGCCAGGCCTTCGACGGCGAGGAGCTGGCGCGCGTCGCGACCGAGGACGGGCTCATCGGGCACGGCGAGACCAGGGTCGGCGACACGGTGGTGCTGGCGTTCGACCGCCGGCCCGAGTGGCCGGCCATGCCCAGCCTGCTGCGCGTCTTCGTGCCGGACGCCGACGCCGCGTTCGGCCGTGCGGTGGACGCGGGCGCCACCGTGGTCACCGAGCTCGACGACAACGCCTTCGGCCAGCGCGGCGGACGGGTCCGGGACCCCTTCGGCAACATCTGGTGGGTGGTCAGCCACGTCGAGGACGTCCCGGAGGACGTGATGTGGCAGCGCCTCCAGGACCCGGTCTACGCCGAGGGCATGCGGGTGGCCCAGGCGACGCTCGACGCCGAGCTGAGCGGGCGCGAGCAGGGCCGCAGCAGTGCTCCCGTGCGCTAACCGGTAGCCGGCGCCCCGCGCCCGCCGCGCTCCAGCTCGGCGGCGAGCGCGGCCGCCGCCGCCGACAGCGGGCGGCTCGCCGAGTGGGCCAGGCGCACCGTCCACGTCAGCGCCGGCTCGACGTCGAGCGCGGCGAGCTGCGGGTCCGGCGCGACGGCGGACGCCGGGACGAACATGACGCCGAGCCGTTCGCGCACGAGCGCCTGGCCCAGCTCGAAGTCGGTCGCCTCGGTCTGGATCGTGCGGCGCAGGCCGGCGGCCGCGAAGGCGGCGTCGACCACTGCGCGGTTGCCCCAGCCCACGGGCGAGTCGATGAAGGCCTCGTCCGCGATCTGCGCGAGCCGCACCGTGCCCTGCCCGGCCAGCGGGTGGGTGCGGTGGCAGACGAACCGGATCGGCTCGCCGTCCAGGTAGCGCATGCGCAGCCCGGGGACGGTCTCGCTCGCCGTGGAGACGAGGGCGAGGTCGAGGTCGCCGCTGCGCACGGCGTCGAGGCTGCCCCGCGAGCCCGTCGCCGTCTGCCGGGCATGCACCACCACGGCGGGGTGCGCGCGCCCGAACGCGGCCAGCAGGCTCGCCAGCTCGAAGCCGGCGAGGTGGTTCATCATGCCGAGGCTCACCGTCCCGGCGACCTGCCCGCGCGTGGCGGCGACGGCGGCCCGGGCGGCGTCCAGCGCCGCGAGCACGTCCCGCGCCCGGGGCAGGAGCGCCTCGCCCTCGGGCGTGAGGGCGATGCGGCGGCCCCGGGTGAACAGGGCGCAGCCCAGCTCGCGCTCGAGCTGCTTGACGGCGGTCGACGCCGCGGACTGCACCACCCGGGCGCGCTGCGCGCCGGCGGTGAAGCTTCCCGTCTCGGCGATCGCCACGAAGTACTGGAGCTGATGAGGCTGCACCGACCAACTATCGCAGATCGCGATATCCGGCTTCACAAAGATTCGTTGGACACGATCGGTCGAGCTCGGCACGATCGAGTCGTGACACTCTCGACCAGCACCACACCGCCGTCCGGCATCCAGGCCCTGCCCGAGCCGGCGCAGCCGTCCCGTGCCCAGACCCCGCTCCCCGCGGGCGGCGGCCGTCCGCGCCGGCACCACGCCCGCGGGTTCTGGATCATCGCCTACGTCTTCGCCGTGACGATGGCCTTCGCCGGCGCACCGGCCCCGCTGTACGTGATCTACCAGGAGCGGGAGGGCTTCGGCTCGCTGGCGGTCACGTTCGTCTTCGCCGCGTACGCGGTCGGCGTCATCGCCGCGCTGTTCCTCGCGGGTCACCTGTCCGACCGGTTCGGACGCCTGCGCCTGATCGCCCCCGCGGTGCTGCTGAACGTGCTCGCGGGGCTCGTCTTCCTGACGTCGACGGACCTCGGGCCGCTCCTGCTCGCCCGCCTCGTCTCGGGCCTCGGCATCGGCCTGCTGACCGCCACCGCGACCGCCCACATGACCGAGCTGCACGCCGCCTCGCGCGCCGCGGCGGGCAGGCCCGCCGGCCGGCACGCCGAGATGATCTCGACGGCGGCGAACCTCGGCGGCATCGGCCTCGGCCCGCTCGTCGCCGGCCTCCTGGCCGACGTCGCGCCCGCTCCCCTGCACACCCCGTACCTGGTGCTGCTGTTCGCGCTGGTCGTCGGGCTGCTGCTGATGACGCTCGTCCCCGAGACCGTCGACGCCGTGGGCGAGCCCTGGCACTACCGGCCGCAGCGCGTGACGGTGCCCGCCGCATCCCGCGGCCCGTACGCGGGCGCCCTCATGGCGGGTTTCGTCAGCTTCGCGATGTTCGGGCTGTTCACCTCGCTGGCGCCGTCGTTCCTCGCCCACGACCTGCACGTCACGTCGCACGCCGTCGCGGGACTCGTCTCCTTCGCCGTGTTCGGCTCCGCCGCCCTGGCGCAGATCGCCACTGGCCGGCGCAGCACCCGGGCGCAGCACACGCTCGGGGTGACGCTCCTGGCCGCGGGCCTGGTGCTGATCGTCGGGGCGATGCTCACGGCGACCTTCCCGGCGCTCGTGGCCGGCGGGATCGTCACCGGGGCCGGCGCGGGCACCCTGTTCAAGGCGGGGGTCGGCACGGTGGTCTCCGTCGCGGCCGGCGGTTCACGCGCGGAGGCCCTCGCCGGGCTGTTCCTCGCGGCCTACGCCGGCATGTCGCTGCCGGTCGTGCTGCTCGCCGTCCTCCTGCGCGTGGTCCCGACGTCGGCCGCGGTGCTCGCCTTCGGCGTGCTGATGCTCGTGCTGCTCGCCGCGGCGTCGGCCCTGCTCCGCTCGGGCCGCCGCCCGGCGTAACCACCTCACCTTTGAGGCCCGGGTTTCTTGGCTCTGACCCATCTCAGAGCGAAGAAACCCGGGCCTCAAAGGTGAGTGAAGCAGCGGTGGCCGACGGCGGGTCGTCAGGCGGCCGCCAGCTCGACGGCCAGCTCCTCGACCAGGTCGTAGCCCTCCTGCATGCCGCCCTCCATGCCGGAGCCGACGATCAGGTCGCGGATCTCCTGGCTGGAGACGATCGTGCGGACGGTCAGGGTGGTGCGGCCGTCGTGCTCGGCGAGCGTGTAGTGGTTCAGGCTGGGCTCGGAGTCGCCGTCGGGCATCCCCTCGAACACCTCCGTGTGCGTCATGCGCCCGGGCGCCTCGATCTCGGTGTACTCGCCGTGGAACGCGACCTCGGAGCCGTCGTTCGCGGTCATCACGTACCGCCAGGAACCGCCGACGCGCAGGTCGACGGTCGCCTCGGTCACGGTGCCGCGCCGCCCGGCCCACCAGCGCCTGATCAGCTCGGGCTCGGTGAGCACCCGCCACACCTGGTGCCGCGGCGCGTTGAACTCCCGGGTGACCAGGATCTCGGTGTCGGTCGGGAGCGTCAGGACGGCGCTGCCCTTGGTCGTGGTGGTCATGTCAGTCTCCTTGTCCTGTTCCTGCGTCGGTCGGTGGCTGCGTCTCGAGCTCGTCGAGCACGTCGTCCATGAGGTCGAACCGCTCGTTCCAGAGCCGCTCGTAGCGGGAGACCCAGTCGTGGACGGCGCGCAGCGGCGCGCCGTTGACCCGGTACAGCCGGCGGCGCCCGTCGTCGCGCACGTCCACCAGCCCCACCTCCCGCAGCACCCGCAGATGCTTGGACACCTGCGGCTGGGCGAGCCCGAGCAGCGCGACCAGGTCGCCCACCGCGAGCTCACCGCCGGACAGCGCGTCGAGGATCTCGCGGCGACGCGGCTCGGCCACCGCGTTGAACGCGTCGGTCGTGGTCGCTGCTCGTGCCATGGCCCAAACATATACCCATATCGGCATGCGTCAAGACGTGCGCACACAGGGACGGTGCTTTCATCGTTCGGCACCTTTCCTTGACGACCCATTGGCGCGGCATGCACCGTTGTGCCCGGTCGGCCGCGCACGATCTGCCCGGCCGACGTCTTCCAACGAGGTCTGTGAGGGATGTGGCATGACGCTTTCGCGTCGGATGTTTCTCGGTGGAGCGGCCGGTGTGGCCGCGCTCGGACTTACGGGAGCGGGGGTGGCGTCCCCGCAGCGGGCGTTCGCCCTCGACCCGGACGGCATGGAGAGCAAGATGCTCTTCGGGGACGCGCAGGCGGGCGCCGCGTCGATCCCCAAGGAGAGCGGCAACGGCAACTACCACTCGTGCCGGATCCCGGCGATCCTGGCGATCCCGGGTACGAGCGTGGTCATCGCGGTCGTCGAGGGCCGGCCGAACCACAATCTCGATGACAGCGGCAACTTCAACCTGCTGATGCGCCGGTCCACAGACCTGGGCCTGACCTGGAGCGTCGCGTCGACGCTCGCGGGGGCCAGCCTCGACTGCTGGGCCAACCCCACCCTGGTGCACGACCGGATCACGGGCCGGCTGTACTGCTTCATGCTGCGCCGCCAGTCCGGCGAGCTTGTGGAGGTCGATCCCAAGCTCTACATCGCGACGTCGGACGACAACGGTGCGACCTGGACCGCTCCGGTGGCGCGGACCGACCTCGACCGACCGGGGACCGACAACGACTTCATCGGGCCCGGGAACGGGATCCAGCGCGCCGACGGCTCGCTGGTCGTGCCGGCACGCGGCCGGCTGATCATCAAGGAGCCGGGCGGGGACTGGGTCAACCACGACGTTCCCAACGGCCTGTACGTCAACGACAAGGGAGAGCGTCCACACCCCTACGGCGAAGGAACCGTCGCGGAGCGCTCGGACGGACAGCTGATCCTCAACTACCGCGCAACGAACTGGGAGCTTGACCGAGGCTTCCCCATGGCCCGCCGCGTGGCGATCGGCAACCCGGGTGACTGGCAGATGTTCGGCGAGGAGCACTGGCGCACGCAGATCATCGACCCCGGCAGCCACGGGGCGCAGATCTCGCACACGTACAACGGCAACCCGTACCTCATCCACCTCAACTCCAACAGCTCGACACGTGACAACCGCTACGTGATGACGCTGCGCGCGAGCGCTGACGACGGTGAGACCTGGCGGGTCTATCAGCAGCCACTGAGCAAGGACCCTCTGGCCAGCGAAGGGGACCAGGTGGGCAACCTGCGCGAGGGCGGGTATTCCGCGCTGACCTCGACGGGTAGCGGCATCGTCCTGGCACTCGTCGAAGCCCGTAGGGTGCAGGTCGCCAACCCGACACTGCGCAACCTGAACCTTGAATCACCGTGCGCCGTGGTGCTGCGCCGGTTCGACCCGAGCTGGATCATCACGCCGGCGGCCTGACACCCCCGAGGTGTGTTGCTGTGCGTAGACATTGTCGACGCAACGCACACACAGCCGGAGGGGTAACGGAGAGGGAGCACTGCTACCTCTCCGTTACCCCTCCGGCTGCATCATGCTTTCCCCGGAGCGACCTCCGCGCGGCGCCGCCTCAGCCCCGCGCCGGCGCCGTCGACGCCCGGACCATCAGCCGCTGCTCCGCCGTCCGACGGCGGGCACGCGCCGCCCGCGGCAGTAGGGCGAGCTCCAGCGCCTGCCGCCCCATCTCCTTCATCGGCAGGTGCACCGTCGTCAGCGCGGGCGAGAGGTGGCCGGCCACGGTCACGTCGTCGAACCCGGTCACGGAGACGTCGCCCGGCACCGAGACGCCCCGCTCCCCCAGCACCGACAGCACGCCGACCGCCATGTCGTCGTTGAGCGCGAGGATCGCCGTAACATCGGGGTGGGCGTCGAGGATCTGCCGGGCGGCGTCCTTGCCGCCGTCGAGCGTGAACGCCGCCTCGACCACAGGCAGGTCCGCGAGCCGCAGGCCGTGCGCGCCGAGCGCCTGCTCGACGCCGGTGAGCCGGTCGGCCATGGTGGCCAGCCGCCGCGACCCGGCCGCGACGGCGATGCGGCGATGGCCGAGGCCGAGCAGGTGGTCGGCGATGGCCCGGCCGCCCGCGACGTTGGCCGGCACCACGGCGTCGACGCCGAGCAGGGGGTGCCGGCCGATGACGGCGACCCGCCCGCCGGACGCCTCGAAGGCCTGCACCTGCGCCTTCATCTGCGCCTGGACCTCCCGGTCGAGGTGCCCGGAGCCGGCCACGACGATGATCCCCACGCCCGCGCCCGCGAGCGCCCGCAGCTGGGCCACCTCGGCGTGCGGGTCGCGGCCGGTGTGGCAGATCTGGACCATGCGGCCGTGGGCGCCGGCCACCTCCAGCACGCCGCTGGCGATCTCGGCGAAGTACGGGTCGCCGATCTCGTGCACCACGAGCCCGACGGACGGACTGGCGCCGCTCGCCAGGGAGCGGGCGTGCACGTTCGCGACATAGCCGAGCTCGGCCGCGACCGCGCGTACCCGTTCGGCGAGGGCCTCGGACACCCCGGCGGCCCCGGACAGCGCCCGGGAGGCGGTCGCGATGGACACCCCGGCATGCTCTGCGACGTCGACCAGGCGGAGCCCGGCGGTGTGCTTGCGCATCGAATCTCCTCGCCACAGGTAAAGCGACAGGTAATGGATGGTGCCAACACCCTTGTCACACAGCGTCCCAGTTCCTAGAGTGCCGTAAGCGGTTACGGAAGCGCTTGCCCACAATGATGTGGACCCACAAGGGAGTGGACCATGAGAGCAACCCGACGCCTGACGGTAGCGGCAATCGCCGCGGCCTCGGCACTGTCCCTGTCCGCCTGTCTGGCGAGCCCGGAGCAGGGCGGTGAGGCCGCCGGCGCCGACGACCCGATCGTCGTCGGCGTCTCGCTGCCCCTGACCGGCGACTTCGCCGAGCCGGGCAAGGGGGTCCAGCGCGGCTACGAGGCCTGGGCCAAGCACGTCAACGAGAACGGCGGACTGCTGGGCCGCCAGGTCGAGCTGGTCATCGTCGACGACCAGTCGAACGCGGACCGGGTCGCCTCGGACTACGAGCGGCTGATCAACCAGGACGGCGTGGACCTGGTCTTCGGGCCGTTCTCGACCCGGCTCGTGGTGCCGGCGGCGCAGGTCGCCCAGGACTACGGCTTCTTGTTCGTGGAGCCGGCGGGCGCCGCGGCGGAGGTCTTCGAGCAGGGCTTCGACAACCTGTTCTACGCGGCGCCGGCCATCGCCGACGACCACTACGACCACCTGGCGGAGTACATCCTGGCCCTGCCCGAGGACGAGCGGCCGAAGACGATCGCCGTGGCCTCGATGGACGACCCGTTCGCCCAGGGCACCGCGTACGGCCTGCGCGACCAGCTCGCGGAGGCCGGCATCGAGGTGGTGGTCGACGAGGTGTACCCGCCGAACACCACCGACTTCAGCGGCATCGCGGCGAAGATCGCGGACTCGAAGGCGGACCTGCTGATCGTGGGGTCGCAGTACCAGGACGGCGTGAACCTCGTGGTCGCGCTGCAGCAGCAGGACTACCAGCCGCAGATGGCGGCGATCTCGGGTGCGCCGACGAACGCGGAGTTCCCGGCGGCGATCGGCGACAAGACCGAGGGCATCCTCGCCCCCACCGGGTACACGCCGACTGCGCCCTACCCGTCCAACGAGGAGTTCGTCGAGTTCTACACGGCGGAGCACGACGCCCCGCCGGCCGAGGACGAGGCGAACGCCTGGACCACGGGCCAGGTCGTCGCCGCCGCGGTCGAGGCCGTGGGCTGCGCCGACCCGAGTCCGGAGTGCCAGGAGCAGCTGATCGGGTGGCTCCACGAGAACGAGGTGGAGACCGTCGTCGGCGCGCTGAGCTGGGATGCGCAGGGGCGGCCGCAGAGCGCGCACCTCATCCAGCAGTACGTGGACGGCGAGATCAAGATCGTGCTGCCGGACGACGTCAAGGAAGCCGACCTCGTCCACCCGAAGCCTGCGTGGTGACCCGATGACCGGTGCCCTGTTCGCGCAGAGCCTGGTGCTCGGCGTCCTCCTGGGCGGGCTCTACGCCCTCCTGGCCGCCGGCCTGACCCTGTACTTCGGCGTGATGCGCGTGGTCATGATCGCCCACTCGGCGTTCCTGATCCTGGCCGCCTACCTCGCCTGGTACTTCCACGAGCGCACGGGGATCGACCCGCTCCTGTCCCTGGTCGTCACGGTGCCGCTGTTCTTCGTGGTCGGGTACGGGATGCAGCGGTTCCTGGTGTCCCGGCTGCGGCCCATCACGCTGACCACCATGTCGGTGCTGCTCACGTTCGCGGTCGCGCTGACGATCGAGGGGCTGCTCGGGTTCGTCTGGACCGGCACCCAGCGGCGCATCCAGCTCGGCTACTCGGGCACGAGCATCGAGGTGGCAGGCGTCAGCATCGCCGTCGTGAAGCTCATCGCGTTCGGCCTGGCCGCACTGTCGCTGGGCGCGCTGTACCTGATCCTGCGCCGGACGTCGTTCGGCCGGGCGCTGCGGGCCACCACCCAGCACCCGGAGGCCGCGCGGCTGATCGGTATCGACACCGACCGCGTGGCCGGGCTCGGCTTCGGGCTGGGGCTGGCCACGGCCGCGATCGGCGGGACCGCGCTGGCCCTGGACTACACGATCTACCCGTCGCTGCACTGGCACTGGA
Organism: Promicromonospora sp. NPDC059942; assembly: GCF_042731755.1. Lineage (NCBI taxonomy): Bacteria > Bacillati > Actinomycetota > Actinomycetes > Micrococcales > Promicromonosporaceae > Promicromonospora > Promicromonospora sp. NPDC059942. The sequence goes on along the minus strand of NZ_JBHWLR010000002.1, from coordinate 507,762 downwards.
TCGGGCCGCTCATGGCGATCATCGTCGTGGGCGGGCTGGGCAGCATCCCCGGGGCAGCCATCGCGGCCCTGCTGCTCGGCGTCGCGGCGAGCCTGCTGCAGGTGCCGCTCGGCACCACCTGGGCGCAGACCGTGTTCTACCTGGCCCTGTTCGTGACCCTCATGATCCGCCCGCAGGGATTCTTCGGAGGTCGCCTTGCCCAACGCTTCTAGCGGTACCAGAGCCTCCGGCCCGACGACGTCCGGCCCGACGACGGCGCGCGTGGTCCGGATCGCCGCCCTGCTCGCCCTCGTGGTGGTCGTGCTCCTGTTCCCGTCGCTGGCCCCCGACCCGTTCATCCTGTCCGTGGGCGTGGTGATCCTGAGCTACGCCGTGCTCGCCACGTCCTGGAACCTGGTGGGCGGCTTCACCGGCTACATCTCGCTCGGCCACGCCGCCTACTCGGGCCTCGGCGGGTACGCCACGGCCCTGCTGATCCTGCGGTCCGGGCTGAACCCGTGGCTCGCGCTCGTGCTCGGGGCCCTGATCGTGGCCCTGATCGCGATCCCGGTCGGCATCGCGTCGCTGCGGGTGCGCGGCGCCTCGTTCGTGATCGTGTCGATCGCGCTGGTGCTCATCCTGCAGCTCACGTTCCAGAGCTGGCACACGTTCACCGGCGGCTCGGGCGGGCTGCGCGTGCCCCGGCCGTTCGGCCCGGACGTGCTGCGGCCCGAGCAGCACGAACGGTTCTTCTACCTGCACGCGGTGCTCCTGGCGCTGGCCCTGCTGACCTGGTGGGCCATCGAGCGCTCCCGGCTCGGCGCCGGGCTCAAGGCCATCCGCGAGGACGAGGACAAGGCGCAGGCGCTCGGCGTGCCGACGTTCGCGTACAAGCTCACCGCCCTGGTGACCAGCGCCTTCTTCACCGCGCTGGGCGGCGGCCTGTACGCGCTGTGGTTCGGCTACCTCGACCCGATCTTCCAGTTCTCGATCCTGGTCGGCACCTACATGGTGCTCATGGCGCTGCTCGGCGGGGTGCGCAGCCTGTTCGGCCCGCTGCTCGGCGCCGTCGTCGTCGGGTACGCGGTCGAGGTGTTCAAGTCGCAGTACGGCGACACGCAGTTCCACCTGGTCGCCACGGGCATCCTGCTGGGCCTGGTCGTCCTGTTCATGCCCGACGGCGTCATCCCGGCCCTGACCTCGTTCCTGAACCGGCGGCGTCGCGCGGCGTCGATCCGCGAGGTGAGCGCCGAGGAGCTCGCCCGGCAGCGCGCGGACGCGCAACGCGGCGACAAGCAACCAGAGGAGGCGCCACGATGAGCACCGCATCCGTGAGCACCGAGGGCCTGACCAAGTCGTTCGGCGGCGTCCGCGCCGTCGACGGCGCCTCCGTGGCGTTCCACGACGGCAGGATCAACGCCCTGATCGGGCCCAACGGCTCCGGCAAGACGACGTTCTTCAACTGCGTCACCGGCATGATCAAGCCGGACGCCGGGACGGTGACCTACCGCGACCGCGACATCACGGGGCTCGCCCCGCACCGGATCGCCCGGTCCGGGATCGGCCGCAGCTTCCAGCTCTGCCGCGTCTTCCCGCGGCTCACGGTGCTGGAGAACGTGCTGGTCGCGGTGCAGCCGCACGGCCTGCTGGAACGGCTGCGCGGCATGCGCAACCCGGACGACGTCGCCCGGGCCCGCGAGCTGCTGGCCCGCGTCGGCATCGACCACCTGGAGGACGCAGAGGCCCGCGACATCTCCTACGGGCAGCAGAAGCTGCTGGAGCTGGCCGGGGTGCTCATGGGCGACCCGCACACGATCATGCTCGACGAGCCGGCCGGCGGCGTGAACCCCGCGCTCGTGGACCGCATCGCCGACCTGGTGCGCGAGCTCAACGCCGAGGGCCGCACCTTCATCATCGTGGAGCACAACATGGAGCTGGTCATGGGCCTGAGCGACCACGTGGTGGTGTTCGACCGGGGTCGGCCGATCGCCCAGGGCACCCCCGCCGTCGTGCAGGACGACCCCCTGGTCCTGGAGGCCTACCTTGGCGTCTGAACTCGCACCCCAGGCGGCGGCCGGACCGGCCGCCCGACCCGGCCCCGCGGCCGAACCCCTGCTGCGCCTGACCGACGTGCAGGCCGGCTACGGCCGCGCCGCCCTCGTGCTGCGCGGGCTGTCCGTGACGGTGGCGCCCGGCAGCGTGGTCTGCCTCGTGGGACCGAACGGCGCCGGCAAGTCGACGGTGCTCAAGGTCGCGAGCGGCCTGCTCAAGCCGCGCGCCGGTCAGGTGGTGGTCGACGGCGTCGACGTCACGGGGCGCTCGCCGCAGCAGCTCCTGGCCGCCGGGCTGTCGCACGTGCCGCAGGGGCACAGCGTGTTCCCCGAGATGACGGTGGCCGAGAACGTGCTGCTCGGCGCCTACACCGTGCGCGACCGGTCCGAGGTCGAGGCCCGCACGGACTTCGTGACGGAGCTGTTCCCGCTGGTCGGCGAGCGGTGGTCCGCGCTGGCGGGCGCACTGTCGGGCGGGCAGCAGAAGCAGGTCGAGTTCGCCCGCTCGCTCATGGTGCGGCCCAAGGTCGTGCTGCTGGACGAGCCGTCGATGGGGCTGGACCCCAAGGCGACGGCGGTCGTGTTCGAGCAGGTGCAGCGCATGCGCGACGCCGGCACGGCCGTGCTGCTCGTGGAGCAGAACGCGCGACGGGCGCTGGAGTCGGCCGACGTCGGCTGCGTGCTCGACCTGGGCCGCGTGCACATCACGGGCCCCGCCCCCGACCTCCTCGCGGACCCCCGCCTGGCCCAGCTCTACCTGGGCGGCCGCCCAAGGGAGGCCTCTTAAAACCCACCCTCTCCCGTTGAGTGCTGGGTATTTGTTGCTCTGCGCCCCGTTCGGCCGCAGATACCCAGCACTCAACGAGGTGGGCTGACTGTTGGCTGTTCAAAGGAGAACTGTCATGTCACTCAGAACCACGCTTGGGAACTCGCTCGGCGGTGCCGGGCAGGTGGTGCTCGGCCTCGCGATCCTGGCCGCGCTGCTCGCCGGGCTGCACCTCGCACCGGCCACGTCGGGGGCGCCCGCATCGTCCGGCGGGGCCGCGTCCGGTCCGACGGCGCAGGGCGGCGGGCCGCCGTCGTCCCCCGGCCGCCAGGATCCGTACCAGGACAAGGTGGCCGACTACGGCGTCTGCCGCGGCACCGACCCGGCTTGCTACAACGACTGGGACCTGCCGCGCACCACCGACGGGCGCGTGCGCGTGCTCGTCTTCACCGCGACCGGCGTCTCGCGGCACGCCCACCTGGGGCCGCTGCTGCCCGCGGGCATGAACCCGCCGCTCACCTCGGCGCACGTCGCGCAGAACGCCGTGATCCGGTGGGGGCAGGAGTACGGGTTCGAGGTGGACTGGACCGAGGACGTGCGCCAGCTCGACGCCCCGGCCAAGCTCGCGCCGTACGACGCCGTGGTGTTCCTCAGCAACTCCCGCACCATGCTCGACGACGCGTCGCAGACGGCCCTGCTGCAGTACGTCCGCTCGGGCGGCGGGTTCGTCGCGGTGCACAACACGCTCGGCGCGATGTACCACTGGCCGTGGTTCCAGGGGCTGCTCGGCGGCGCCAACTTCTACGATCACGGGCCGCACCGCGACGGGCAGGTGCTCACCGTCGACCGCCGCGACGCCTCCACGAAGGACCTGCCGCGCCGGTGGGACTTCCGCGACGAGTGGTACAACCTCGAACCGTTCCCGACGGGCGTGCGGTTCCTCGCCGAGGTCGACACGGACACGATCGGCTCCGGCACCGGCTTCAACGGGCACCCCGGGCACGCGGGCGAGCACCCCGTCTCCTGGTGCCAGTACTACGACGGCGGTCGCGCGTGGGTCACCTCGCTGGGCCACGACCCGGCCGCGTGGACCGCTGACTCGACGCTGCCCGGCGCCGACTCGTTCAAGACCCACGTGGTGGGCGGCATCCTCAGCGCGGCCGGCGAGCAGCCCTTCTGCCGGTAGGTCCCTGCCGACGCACCACACCCCGCAACGCAAGCACTCCGCAATGACGACGACGACATTCAGGAGGCACCATGCGCACCAGACAACGATGGCGGTCAGCGGTGGCCGCGGTGGCGATCACCGCTACCGCCCTGGCCGGGCTGACGACGGCGACGCTGGCCACGGCGGCGGCTCCCGCCACCGACGCCGCGGCCGCGGCCCCGGTCGGCGAACCGATCGAGGACCCGGCCCCCGAGGAGAAGCAGTCGACGATCGGCCTCGTGCTCGAGGAGTACGCGCAGTTCCCGAAGACGGAGCCGATCCCGGCGCCCGTCGACCGCCGGCTGATGCGGCACGCGCGCATCAACGGCATCGGGGAGCTGCCGGACGGCTCGGGTCGCACGTACGTCCCGGACCTGAACGGCCCGCTGTACTTCCTGCGCGACGGCGAGCCGCGGGTGTACCTGGACGTGGCCGCGCGGTTCGCGCCGGAGTTCTTCTCCGGGCGCGGCATGGGCAGCGGGTTCGGGTTCGCGGCGTTCCACCCGGACTTCGAGCACAACGGCACCTTCTACACGGTGCACAGCGAGCGCCCCGGCAACGCCGGGCCGCCGTCGGACCCCACGACCTACCCGGCGCAGACGCCGACGTTCCTGCACGCGGTGGTCACGGAGTGGGTGGCAGACGACCCGGACGCCGACGTGTTCTCCGGGACGAGCCGCGAGGTGATGCGCCTGGGCTTCGCGGGTCAGGTGCACGCGATCCAGCAGATCGACTTCAACCCCACCGCCGAACCCGGCGACGAGGACTACGGCCTGCTCTACCTCGCGGTGGGCGACGGCGGCATCGGCGTCGGCACGGGCGTGCCGCAGCAGCGGGGCACGCCCGCCGGCAAGATCCTGCGCATCGACCCGGCGGGCACGAACGGGCCGGGCGGCACGTACGGCATCCCGGCGTCGAACCCGTTCGTGGACACCCCGGGCACGCTCGGCGAGATCTACGCGATCGGCATGCGCGACCCGCACCGGTTCAGCTGGGACACGAAGACGGGCCGCATGTTCCTCGGGCACATCGGCGAGCACGCGATCGAGGCCGTGTACGACGTCGAGGCGGGCGACAACTTCGGCTGGGGCGACCGGGAGGGCCGGTACGTCTTCGACGCCGCCGACCGCTGCAACCTGTACCCGCTGCCGGAGAACGACGACGAGCTCGGCTTCACCTACCCCGTGGTGGCGTACGACCACGACCCGCCGCCCGGCTGGTCGTGCACGGCCGACAGCGGGTACGCGATCAGCGGCGGTTTCGTCTACCGCGGGCGCGACCTGCCGGCGCTGAACGGCAAGTACCTGTTCACGGACCTGGTCGAGGGGCGGGTGTTCTACGCCAAGGAGTCGCAGATGCGGCGCGGGCGTCCCGAGGCACAGATGTACGAGCTGGCGCTGTACGACACCGACGGCACCCGCAGGCGGATGCCCGACTTCACAGGCGACGAACGGGCCGACCTGCGCATGGGCCGCGACGCGTCGGGCGACCTGTACCTGGTGGCCAAGGCGAACGGCAAGATCTGGAAGATCGTGGACACCGTCCACGCGCCGGTACCGCAGGACGTGCCGCGCTCGCTGGAGCAGAGCTCCGTGAGCTTCTACGACTTCGAGCACCCGTTCCAGCAGGACGGCGCCGTCGAGATCGACCGCGGCCTGTCGCGCACCTACCTCAACCTCATCAACGGCGGCGAGGGCATGCGGGTGGCGGACGGTGCCTACCCGGGCAGCAACAACTCGATCCAGCTCGGCCAGATCAACCCGCAGACGGCGGGCAACGACGACTGGAAGGCGGGCGTCTACAACGCGAACGGGGTGAGCACCCTGTCGGCGTTCAACGGGGTGGACGGGGCGACGGTCATGGGCTGGGTCAAGATGACCGGCCAGAACCCGAGCCCGAACACCACCACCGCGAACCCGGACGACTACTACAACGCCGTGGGCCTGGCGGGCCTGCTCAGCGGTGACTCCGACGGGCACGGCGTGCGCGCCCTGCTGGAGATCATCCAGGTGGACGGCGAGCTGCGGCTTGTGGCGCTGGGCCGGCGGCTCGACGGCGGCGCGTCGCAGACCTTCGCCGCGAGCGAGGACTGGCGCACCCTGCTGCCGCAGGACGAGTGGGTGCACCTGGCCGCGACGTTCGACTACACCACCGGGAAGATGGCCCTGTTCCGCAACGGCGAGCGGGTGCCGGGCTTCTACGTGGTGGACGGCGACCCGTGGCAGGTGGACGGCACCGGCACGTCGGCCACGACGCCGCGGGGCATCAAGATCGGCGGCAGCTTCCCGCAGGACACGCAGGAGCGGAACCCCTGCAACTGCCGGATGGACACGATCCAGCTCCTGGACCGCGCGATCACGCCGAGGGAGGTCGCGGCCCAGTACCGCCTCATGACCCGCTGACCCCTCCCCGCGGCATCGTTGAGTGCTGGGTCTCTTCGGGTTTCCAGTCCCGAAAACCGCAGACGGCCAACACCCCGCCCTTCGGGGGCGGGGGGGGACAGAACGCGCGGAACGGCTGCCCAGAAAAC
>NZ_JBHWLR010000002.1:457227-501219 GCF_042731755.1 Promicromonospora sp. NPDC059942 | reverse complement strand
ACCCCCTACGGCCCCGTGACCCCCCCCCAGCAAAAGCTGGGAGGGCTGGCGTCGTGTGGGTTTCCGGCCGGCAACCCCGCAGATAGCCAGCACTCAGCGCTTCGGGGGCGGGGGTGGATAGCATGTGCGGCATGGCTGCCGAGAAAGCGCTTACCGCCCCGATCCGCGTCGACAGCACCAAGCCCGCACGGTCGATCCTGCGGCTGCTCGCCCGGCGTCCCGGCCGCATGACCGTGGCCGTCGCGGCGTTCACCGTCAAGGAGATCCCGATGTGGTTCCTGCCGGTGGTCACGGCGGCCGTCATCGACATCGTGGCCACCGGCGGCGAGGTGCGCGACGTGCTGGTCTGGTTCGCCGTGGCCGCCGTCCTGCTGCTGCAGAACTTCCCCAACCACCTGGTCTACACGCGCAGCTTCATGACGGTGGTGCGCGACACCGGCGCCGGCCTGCGCAACGCCCTCGCCGCCCGGTTGCAGAGCCTGTCGATCGGGTACCACTCGCGCGCCAGCTCGTCGGTGGTGCAGTCCAAGGTGGTGCGCGACGTCGAGAACATCGAGACGATGCTCCAGCAGGTCACCCACCCCCTGCTCTCCTCGCTCATGGTGCTGGTGGGCGCCGTGACGATGACTGCCCTGAAGGTGCCGCAGTTCCTGCCCGTCTACCTGCTCGCCGTGCCGCTCGCGCTCGGGCTGCGCTGGTTCACGGCGCGGCGCTCACGGGACCGCAACGAGCGGTTCCGCCGGGAGGTCGAGGGCTTCGCCTCGCGCGTGGGCGAGATGGCCTCGCTCATCCCGATCACCCGGGCCCACGGCCTGGAGCAGACGGCGGTCACACGCCTGGCCGCCGGCGCCGACGGCGTGCGCCGCGCCGGCCTGCACCTCGACATGCTCAACGGCCGCGTAGCGTCGCTGTCCTGGGTGACCATGCAGCTCCTGGGCGTCACGTGCCTCGCGCTCGCCGCCGTCTTCTCCCTGACCGGGCTGCTGCCGGTCACGGCCGGCGAGGTGGTGCTGCTCTCCAGCTACTTCACGCTGCTCACGCAGGGACTCACCCAGCTCCTCATGCTCCTGCCGGTCACGGCGCGCGGGATGGAGTCGGTGCGCTCGATCGCCGAGGTGCTGGAGGAGCCCGACCTGGAGGAGAACGAGGGCCGCCGCACCGTGGACGCCGTGGCCGGCGAGCTCACGCTCGACCACGTGCACCACCGCTACCCCGGCGCCGACGAGGACGCCCTGGACGACGTGACCCTCACGATCCCCGCCGGCCAGACGGTGGCCTTCGTGGGCTCGTCCGGCTCGGGCAAGTCCACGCTGCTCAACCTGGTGCTCGGCTTCATCCGGCCGACGTCGGGCCGCGTGCTCGTGGACGGCGTCGACGCCCAGGAGCTGGACCTGCGCGCGGTGCGCCGCCACGTCTCGGTGGTGCCGCAGGAGTCGGTGCTCTTCGAGGGCACCATCCGTGACAACATCACCTACGGCCTCCCGGACGCCTCGGACGACGTCGTGCGCGCCGCGCTGCGGGACGCCAACGCGCTGGAGTTCGTGCAGGCGCAGCCGGACGGCTGGGACACCGTGGTGGGCGAGCGCGGCGCGCGGCTGTCGGGCGGGCAGCGGCAGCGCATCGCGATCGCCCGCGCGCTGGTCCGCGACCCCCGCGTGCTGCTGCTGGACGAGGCGACCAGCGCGCTGGACACCGAGTCGGAGACCCTGGTCAAGGAGGCCCTGGGCCGCCTCATGCGCGGGCGGACGACGCTGGTCGTCGCGCACCGGCTGTCCACGATCCGCCAGGCCGACCGGATCGTCGTGCTGGAGCACGGCCGGATCGTCGAGCAGGGCACGCACGACCACCTGGTCGCCCACGGCGGCCGCTACGCGACCCTGCACGAGACCCAGGCAGGCTGACCCTCTTTCTCGCCGAGTCAGTGCCGTGGTCGGACACACCCACTGACTCGGCTCATGGGCGACGCCGAGTCAGTGGGCTGGTCGGACCAAGTCACTGACTCGGCACCCGGCTACGGTCACGCCGCCGTCGTCAGCGAGCCCGGGCCCGGCACCACCGAGACGTCCTCGGGCGGCAGCTCCCGGCCGTCCTCGGTCAGGAAGGCGACCCGGACGGGCTGCTCCGTGGCCGCCTCGACGTACACGACCGACGGCCCGAAGCCCGAGGGCCGGTGCTCGTCACCCCACGCCGCGAACGCCGCCAGGACGGTCTTGAGCTCAGCCCCGGCCTCGGTGAGCACGTACTCGTCACGCTGCCGCTGACCCGCGTCGCGGTACGGCCGGCGCTCCAGCACGCCGCCCTCGACCAGGGTCTCCAGCCGGGCGGTGAGGACGTCGGGCGCGATGCCGAGGCGTGCGCGGAAGTCGGCGAACCGCGTGTAGCCGAAGAAGGCCTCGCGGACCACCAGCAGGGTCCACTTCTCCCCCAGGACCTCCAGGCTCCGGGCCACGGAGCAGCGTGCGTTGCGTTCGCGGGGCGTTGTGCTCATGCCCACATCCTATCTAGGTTGTCTTTTCCAATCCAGGTGCTAGGTTGTGATTCCCAACTCAGATAGGAACCTCGATGACTTTCACCTGGGCGGCCCGCGGCAGCCGCTGGGCGGCGGCGGCCGCGGTGGCCCTCGCGCTCTGGGCGTCAGCGGCACCGACGCTGATCTACCCCGTCTACGCGGCGCAGTGGCACCTCACCACGGCGGTCACCACCACGGTCTTCGCGGCCTACCCCGTCGCCCTGATCGCGACGCTCCTCCTGCTCGGCGGCCTCGCGGAGACCGTGGGCAACCGCGGAGCGATCCTCACGGGCCTCGGCTTCCTGGGCCTCGGCGCCCTCACCTTCCTGCTCGCGCCGAACCTGGCGCTGCTGCTCGTGGGCCGTGCGCTCATGGGCGTCGGGGTGGGGCTCAGCCTCGGTCCGGCCACGAGCGTCATCGCGGCCTCCGGGTCGGACGACGCCCGCGACCGCACCGGCGCGACCACCGCCGCGGCGTCCGCCGTGGGGCTGATCACCGCGCTGCTCGTGGGCGGCGCGACCGTGCAGTTCAGCCCCAGCCCCCTGCACGCGGGCTACGGGGTGCTGCTCGCCGGCGTCGTCGTCGCCGTGGTGGCCGCGTGGTACCTGCCGCGCCGCCTGCGCGCGGGGGCGCGCCGCTGGCGGCCGCGTCCGCTGGCCGTGCCGCGGCACCGGCGGCCGTTCGTGGCGGGCGCGCTCGGCGTCTCGGCCGCCTACGCGCTCGGCGCGATCTTCCTGGGCATCGGGGCGCAGTTCGCGCGAGACACCGTGCACTCCGACGACGCCTTCGTCAACGGCGTGGTCCTCGCGATCTCCGCCGCCGCCATCGGCGTGGTCGCCCTGCTCGCCGGGCGGCTGCGCGCACCGACCGCGCTGCGGCTCGGCGCCGTGGCCGCGCTGGTCGCGCAGAGCCTGATGCTCGTCGCGGGCGCCACCCACTCGATGACCGCGCTGGTCCTGTACTCCCTGATCGGCGGCGCCGGCTACAGCCTGCTGTTCTCCGGCGGCGTCACCCTGGTCACCCGCAGCGCGCCCGCCGAGCACCGCGCCGCGACGACGTCGTCGGCCTACCTGGTCGCCTACCTCGTGCAGGCGGGCACGGCCCTCGCCGTCGGCCGGCTGGCCACAGCGCACGGGCTGCAGACGGCCCTCGTCGTGGGCAGCGCGACCGTCATCGCGTTCGCGCTGGCCGCCGTGCTCACCGTCCGCGCCCGGGCCGCGGCGCCGGCAGCGCCCACCGTTCCTCTCGACACCTCTTCCCTCGACACCGTTCCCGTCGACACCGCACCGCACCACCTCATGAAAGCGAGCTCGTGATGACTGATCTGAAGAACGCCGTGGTCCTGATCACCGGCGCGAACGGCGGCCTCGGCCGCGCGTTCGTCGCGGAGGCCCTCCTGCGGGGCGCCGCCAAGGTGTACGCCAGCGCCCGCACGCCCCGGGAGTGGACCGACCCCCGCGTGGTGCCGCTGCCCCTGGACATCAACGACCCCGGGTCGATCGCGGCCGCGGCCGAGCTGGCCGGGGACACGACGGTGCTGATCAACAACGCCGGGATCTCCGACCGCGGGCGGCCGGTGCTGACCACGGCGCTCGACGACATCCGCGCGGTGTTCGAGACCAACGTGTTCGCGCAGCTCGGCGTCACGCAGGCGTTCGCCCCGGTGCTGGCCCGCAACGGCGGCGGCGCCATCATCAACATGCACTCGGCGCTGAGCTGGTTCGCCATGGGCACGTACTCGGCGACCAAGGCGGCGTTCTGGTCGTACAGCAACGCGCTGCGTGTGGAGCTCCTGGAGCAGGGCACGCAGGTCCTCGGCGCGCACCTCGGCTACACGGACACCCCCATGACCGAGCGGCTCGACGTGCCGAAGGAGGACCCGCGCGACATCGTGGCGGCGATCCTCGACGGGCTGGAGGCCGGTGAGCCCGAGGTGCTGGCCGACGACACCAGCCGCCGGGTCAAGGCGGCCCTGTCCGGCCCGCTGAGCGACCTCTACCCGCAGCTCCAGACCGCGTGAGGGAAGCGCCTAGGACGGCGGGAAGGTGACCGTCGCGGTCAGGCCGCCGTCCGGGCGCGCGGCGAGCGCCAGCTCCGCGCCGTGCGCCCGGGCGATCGACGCGACGATCGACAGCCCGAGCCCGCTCCCGGCGACGCGGTCGGGGCGGCGCGTCCGGGCATCGGCGCGCACGAAGGGTTCCGCCAGGGTCGCGACGACCGCCGGATCGAGCGGCGCCCCGGTGTTCTCCACCACCAGCGTCGGACGACGGCGGTCATCCAGCCGGGTGCCGACCCGGACCTGACCGCCGGCGGGGAGGTTGTGCCGCACGGCGTTGCCGAGAAGGTTGGCGGCGAGCTGGCCGAGCAGCACCCGGTTGCCCTGGACCGCTGCCGCGTCGAGCGTCAGGACCAGCTCCGGCACGCCGTCCCCGGCCGACGGCGGAGCGCCTCCCGCCGGGTCGGGCCCGCCTCCTGCCGGGGCCGGCGCATCCAGCTCCGGCAACGCTTGGACGGCCTCGCGGACGACGTCGGCCAGGTCGACGGGCTCGGCCCGGAGGCTGTCGTGATCGAGCCGGGCGAGCTGCAGCAGGGACTCGACCATCGCGATCGAGCGTTCGTTGGTCTCGTGCAGCCGGCTCAGCAGGCGGTCCACGTCCCGGCCGGCCGGATCCGCCTGCGCCACCTCCAGCAGCGCCTTGACCACGGTGTTGGGCGTGCGCAGCTCGTGCGAGGCGTTGGCGGTGAACCGCCGCTGCTCCTCGAAGGAGCGCTCCAGCCGGGCGAGCATCATGTCGAAGGTGTCGGCGAGCCGGCGCAGCTCGTCGTCCGGCCCTTCCAGGGCGATCCGGTGGTCGAGGGCGCCGTCCGCGGCGAGCGCCGCGGCCTCGCTGATCCGGTCGAGGGGGCGGAGCATCCGGCCCGCCAGGATCCAGCCGCCGACCAGGCCGACGAGCGCGAGGAAGCCGACTGCCGCCGCCGACAGGGGGACGGCGACGTCGAGGAGGTCCGAGCGGTTGGGCGCGAAGCCCCCGCCGTCCTGGACCATGAGGTTCTCGTCGGGCACGTAGCGCAGCACCAGCAGGAGCGCGGCGAACAGGGCCGTGCCCGCCAGCACGAGGAACCCCGCGTAGCTCAGCGTGAGCCGCAGGCGCACCGACAGCCCGGCGCGGCGCTGCCCGACGGCGGGGGCGGTCACGGTTCCCCGAACCTGTACCCGACGCCAGGCACTGTGTGGATCAGCCAGGGGTCGCCCAGGCGCTTGCGCAGCGTCGAGATGGTGATGCGCACGGCGTTGGTGAACGGGTCGGCGTTCTCGTCCCAGGCACGGTCGAGCAGCTCCTCGGCGCTGACGACACCGCCGCCGGCGTCCATCAGCACCTGCACCACGGCGAACTGCTTGCGGGTGAGCGCGATGTACCGGCCGTCGCGGTAGACCTCGCGGCGGTAGGGGTCCAGCCGCACGGGACCGAGCTCGAGCACGGGCGGCGTGGTCGCCTCCGGCCGCCGGGCCAGCGCGCGCAGCCGCAGCACCAGCTCGCGCATCGCGAACGGCTTGGTCAGGTAGTCGTCGGCGCCGAGCTCGAAGCCGCTGACCTTGTCGGTCAGCTCGCCGGCCGCGGTCAGCATGATGATCCGGACCGCGGGGTGCTCCGCGACGACCCGGCGGGCCACGTCATCCCCGTGCACCACGGGGACGTCCCGGTCGAGCACCACGGCGTCGTAGGGGTTGGCGGCCACCAGGTCGAGCGCGGCCGCGCCGTCGTTAGCGACGTCGGCGGCGATCGCCTCCAGCCGGAGCCCGTCCCGGATCGCCTCGGCGAGGTAGGGCTCGTCCTCCACCACCAAGACGCGCATGTCAGCACACGCTACCGGCGGGCACATATCCGGGGCGTATCCAAAAGCGAAGACGCCCCGGCAACGTCGGCCCCGGTGGGCTGGGCACATGACTCGATACGAACTGGCCCACCCGCCGGCGCACGTCGGCCGCCCGGCCCGGCACGTCCCCCGACCGCGACGCACCCGCCGCCCGATGGCGTTCACCCTCGTGGTGGCAGCCGTGGTGCTCACCGCGTTGTTCGGCGTCTATCCCCTGCTCGACCGCGGCGACGCGCCCGTCGTGCAGAGCATCGACCAGGTGCTCGACCGGGGCCTGCCCGGTTCGGCGGGCGACCCTGGGTCGACCGGCGTGGCCGGCGGCGACATCCCGGACGGCGCGGCGACGCTCGACGACGACCTCCCGGCGATCACCAATCTCGACGCCGATCTCGCCGCCGCCGTCCGCGAGGCCGCCGCCGACGCCGCGGACGACGGCATCGACTTCTGGGTCACGAGCGGCTGGCGCAGCCCCGCGTACCAGCAGCGGCTGCTCGACGACGCCGTCGCGGAGTACGGCAGCCTGGAGGCCGCCCGCGAGCGGGTCAGCACGCCCGAGCTGTCCGAGCACGTGAGCGGTAAGGCCATCGACATCGGCCCGACCGAGGGCGCCTACTGGCTCATCCAGCACGGCGCCGAGTACGGGCTGTGCCAGGTCTACTCCAACGAGATCTGGCACTTCGAGCTGCTGACCGGGCCCGGCGGCGTGTGCCCCGAGCTGCTGGAGAACGCCGGCGGCTGAGGCCGCACGCGCGCGGGGCCGCGCCCGCTCAGGTCCGCGAGGCCCGGGCCAGCCGCCCGCGCGCACCCGCGTCCGTGAGCGTCCCGACGTCGTCCACCCACTGTTCGACGCCGCCCCGGTGCGGCAGCGCCCGCACCTCCGGGTCGGCGACGGCGGCGCGCAGCACGCCCGCCACGTCGCGCAGGCCCGTGAACGGCCGGTCGTAGAAGTCCTGGCACACCGGGCCGTCGAGCACGGGCAGGCCCACGGCACGTTGCCGCGCGTGCAGCGCCTCGCACGCGGCGCGCAGGGCGGCGTCGCGCTCCTGCCAGGTCCCGGCCGCGAGCGCCCTAGCCAGCTCGTCGCCGACCGACGACGCCACGGGCAGCCGCCCGAACAGCGTGCCCGCCCACTTGGGGTACGGCGGCCAGTGCCGCTCCAGGAGGAAGCCGAGCCGGACCAGGGCGGTGACCAGGCGTGCCGCGAGGAGCCGGGAGCCGAGGTCGTCGCCGCGCTGCCCGGTGCGCCCCACGAACGGCAGCTCCTGCTCGACGCGCGTCCACTCGGCGGCCAGCACGTGCAGCCAGACGTCGTGCGGGTACCACGCGAGCCGCTCGCGCAGCGCGGTGAGCTCCCCCGGCGCGTCCTCGAACACCGGTCCCGCCGTCACCTCCAGCACGGCCTGCCCCGTCAGCGACAGCCAGTCGGTGACGCCGAGGCCGCCGCCGAGGCCGCCGCCGAGGTCGAGCCCCGTGCGCGACCGGACGAGATCGACGGGCGCGGCCACCTCGACCCGGTGCCGGACGACCGGGTCCCAGGTGACGGGGAACGCCGTGGGCAGATCCTGGTACGACGGCGGGAGGGACACGGCAAGCACCTCGTCGACCTCACGGACCCGCTCTGCCGGGACCAGAAGCGTCAGTCGCAGGCCCCAGTCGTGGTCGCGCGAGGTGTCGTCGTCCAGACCCAGCACGTCCGAGCCGGAGCCGAGCCGGCCGGCAGCACGTGGCACGTCCGGCAGCTTCCGGTCCAGGATCGGGCGGACGACGTCGGCCCAGTACGCACGGGCGAGCTCGGTTCCGGACATGCGGTCAACCTAGGAGCCGCGACGAGGCGGGTCCAGGTGATTCCCGCCCGCCCCTGTCCCCGCCCCGTGGCGCCTGCTCCTGTTCCCGCCCCCGTCGCATCCGCCCGAGTTCCCGCCCGTTGCGCCTGAGCCGCACCCTGGACCGGCCGCGGCGGAAAGCGTGGTCCGGGCTCCGGGGCACACACCACTGGTACGAGGGGTGTCGGCAGAGATGAACCACGTTCCACCTTGCCTCACATAATCTGGCTCACCCGAACAGTCCACCCACGGCGAACCACGCCTTCGGAATTCCGGCTCAGGCAAACTATTCGGCCGACGTGAACCTGGTGCGGCACCATCCCAGAAGATATCGCTCAGCCGAACAATCACGTGAGCAGTTACCAGGTAAAGCTATATATCGGGAAATCCGGCACAACCGAATATTTCGGCAATGCAGAACACGTGCGGTTGCGCCTCGGATAATTCGGCTGAGCGGGATAGTTCATCTCGGGTTGATCGAGTCAGCACAGGACGCACGGAATTCAGCCCAGCCGACACCCACCGTCCGCGTTCGCATCCCCCACGGCCGCACGATCAGCACCACACCACCGGTTACCAGCACCACCGCAGCGGACCAGGTTGTCAGGCCCACCGCAGCGGAGCAGGTCGTCAGGGCCCACCGCAGCGGAGCAGGTCGTCAGGGCCCACCGCAGCGGAGCAAGTCGTCAGCACCACCGCAGCGGAGCAAGTCGCCAACACCACCGCAGCGGAGCAAGTCGTCAGCGCGCCGCACCGGAGCAAGTCGTCAGCGCGCCGCACCGGAGCAAGTCGTCAGCGCGCCGCACCGGAGCAGGTTGTGACCACAGCGCACCGGAGCAAGTTGTCAGCACCACCGCGGCGGAGCTGGGACGCGCCGTCCGCCGGAGGGCTCAGCGCACGCTGGCGGTCACGGCCCGCGCCGTGAGGCAGGTCCATCCGCCCACGTAGATGCGGTCGCCGTCAGCCAACCAGCGGCGCTCCCCCGGGCGCAGGGGTTCGGTGGGCAGCGCGTCGCCGCGCGCGGCGACGTAGGTCCCGTTGGCCGACCCCAGGTCGACGACGCTCCACCCACCCTCCGACCAGGCGATCTCGCAGTGCCGCCGAGAGACGCCGGTGTCCTCGCACACGATGTCCGGCACCACGCCGCGGCTGCGCGAGGCGCGGCCGACCACGAGCCGCTCCCCCGTCAGCGGCACCACGGCGTCGGTCACGGAGCCCGCGGCGGTCCCGGCGGCCGCCGAGGCCGGGGACGTCCGCGACGACAGGGGCGACAGGGCGGCCGGGGACGCCGGGGACAGTCCGTCCTCCGGAGCCTGCTCGGCCGACCACTCGTAGTCCGACCGGACCTCGACCGCCCAGGCGGTGGGGGCACTGGGCTCCCGCAGCGGCCGCACGGCGGGCAGGACCACCCGGGGCAGCGTGACGGAGTCGTCGGGCCGGGGCGTCGCACCGATCCGGACCGCCAGCAGCGGCACGTGCTCCTGGACGACGTTCGGGTGCGCGGCCATCATGCGCGCCAGGGCCAGCGCGCCGTCGAGCGGCAGGCCGGCGCTGGGCTGCACGCGCACGTCGTCCCGCTTCTCCAGGAGGTGCTGGACCACCATCGCCCGCAGCGTCGGCGCGTGCATCAGCAGCTTCCCCGTGGTGACGGCCACCGGCACGACGCCGGGGTGGCTCAGCACCGCGCACAGCCCGTCGGCCAGGGAGCGCGCGGCCTCGTCGAGGATCTCGCGGCATGCCAGGTCGCCGTAGTCCGCCGCCGTGATGACCTGGGGCGCGAACCCGGCGAACAGCGACACGTCGTTGACGGCGGCCCACCGCTCCCGCCGTCCGAAATGCTCCTCGGCGGCCCGGACCAGGCCCGGCGACGCCCCCATGCGGCGGCCGTCCATCGACCGGGCCGCGGCGTCCAGGCCGCGGCGTCCGATCCAGGCGCCGCCGCCGTTGTCGCCGACGTGCGGCCCCATCCCGTCGGCGAGGTGCCAGCGGCCGACGTCGTCGCACGCCACGGCCACCGCGCCCGTCCCCACGGCCAGCGTGGCGCCCGACCCGGTGCCGATGGCGCCCAGGTGCGCCGTGACCGCGTCGCTCGAGACGGCCGTCGAGGTGGTCCGCAGCTCCTCGGACAGGATGTCGTGCACCCGGTTGGGGTCGAGCGTCCCGGACTGGGTCATGGACCGGAACCCCCGCATCCCGACGGCGGCGGCCGACACCCGCGGGCGCCCGCCGAACCGGGCGGCGAAGCCGCGGCACAGCTCGCGCACCACCTCGGGAACGGTCGACCGCCCGCCGACCATCGTCGCCGGCGGGCCCGTGACCTCGTAGGACACGCCGCCCCGCCCGGAGCTGAACCGGAGGCGGGAACCCGTGCCGCCGATGTCCACGCCTACCACCCGAGCGTCCACTTCGAGGCCCTTTGCCCCGCCCTGCTCCACAGTCACAATCGGCACCGGCACATATTCACCCGGGATGCCGCATTCCGCATGTGTCGGCTGTCATACGACGCGGCGCCGACCCCGGTCACCGTGCGCGCCGGACACGCACCCCGAGCAGGAGCGCGGATCCCAGCACCAGGAACACCACCGCGGCCGCCAGCAGGCCGGCCACGTCGGTGCCGGTCGTCGCGAGGTCGCCACCGTCGGGTCCGGGCGCGGCACCCGGTCCGGGCGGCACGTCAGGTCCCGGACCCGGCGGGGACGACGACGGCGTCGGCGTCGGCTCCGGCGAGGGTGTGGGCGTCGGCCCCGGCTCCGCGGTGTTGGTCACCGCACACTCCACCGACGCCCCGGGTTCGGCGACGAGCTGGAAGCCCGGTGCGTCCCCGTCGGCGTCCTCCGCCCCGGCGCAGGTCACGGGGCCCGCCGTCCACCCGTCGACGGGCTCCGGCTCGGCGATCGTGTATCCGGCGCCCGCCACCAGCCCCGTCCACGACACCGTCGCGGACCCCGGACCGGTGCCCGAGACCGTCTGCGTCCCGGGCTCGACCGCGTCGTCCGGCGTGAGCACCAGGTCGAACGCCCACTCCAGGTCCGGGTCCGCGCCCTCGACGGTCTTGGTCACGGACACGTCGGCAGGCGCCGCCGTGTTGACCGCCTCGCAGGAGAGCACGAGCCCGGCCGTCACGGTGAACTGGAACCCGGCCGCCCCGGGGTCCTCGTCGTCCGCCCCCGAGCAGGTCAGCTCCGCGGACCAGCCCGTGCCGGGATCCGGTTCCGTCAGGCTGTAGGACGCGCCGAGCTCCAGGTCGGGCCAGCTCGCCACGGGCTCCTCGTCGGTCACCGTGACCGGGACCGCGCCGTCGGGACCGGTCAGCACCAGGTCGAACGCCCACGGCGCATCCTCGGCCCAGCCGGCGACCGACTTCTCCGCGGTCAGGCTGCCCGCCTCGGCGGTGTTGGTGAACGTGCACAGCACGGTCTCCCCCAGCCCGACGTCGACCGTGACGGCCGGGATCTCGACCGTGACCTCCCCGGCCGCCCCCGTACAGGTGAGGTCCGTCAGGGTCCACCCCGGCGGCAGGTCCTCGCCGACCCGGTACGGACCGGGCGTCACCGGTCCGCTGCTGAAGGGCTCGCCCGCATCGGTCAGCACGAACGGCTCCTGAGGCCCGCCCTCGGGCCCCCAGGCGAAGTCGAACCCCTGCGGTGCGCCCGCGGGGCTCGTCTGCTTGTCCACCAGGAGCATGCCCCAGGGCGCGTTGGTGTAGGTGCAGGTCACCGTCTCGCCGGGGTCGAGCTGGACCGAGCCGACCAGCCCGTCCGCGCCCGACGGCTCCCCGTCGGGGTCGCCGTCTACGCACGTCAGGTCGGTCCCCTCGAACCCGTCCTGCTCCAGTTCCGTCACCGTGTAGGCGCCGGGGTCGACGTCCGGGAACGACTGCACGCCCGTGCCGTCCTGCGTGGTGATCGAGAACTGGGGCGGGTCCAGCCAGTCACCCGTGAACTGGAACTCCCCGTCGCCGTCGGTCACCGCCTTCGCCACCACGATCGTGCCCGTCCGGATGTTCTCGACCGTGCAGTCCCCCACGTCCCCCGGGTTCACCGAGAAGTCGCTCAGGTCGTCGATCACGAACGGCTCGCCGCCGTCCGCCGGAGTGATCGTGCACGTCAGCTCCCCCTCGATCCAGCCGTCGGCGCCCGACTCGACGAGCGAGTACCGCACACCGGGCACGACCTGCGGGAGGTCGACGGTCGTGGTGCCGTCCACGGTCGTGACGGGCACCACGATGGGATCGACCGCCTCGTCCAGGTCGGTCAGGACGAGCTCGAACTGCCCGTCACCGCCCACCGAGGTCTTGATCAGGGTGCCGGACCCCTGCACCGCGGTGTTGACGAAGGTGCAGGAGACCGCCTCGCCGACGGGCGCGACGAACTGCAGGCCCGGGCTGTCCGGATCGACGTCCTCGATCCCGGTGCACGCGGTCTCGGCGGTCCATCCGGGTGCGTCGCCCTCGGTGATCGAGTACGTCTGCCCCGGCAGCAGTCCCGACCACGTCACCGTCTGCCCGGACTGCCCCGTGCCCGCGACGGTCTGCGGCGAGGCCTCGCCCGCCGGGAGGGGGTCGATGCTCAGGTCGAACTCCCACGGCAGGTCACCGCCGATGCCCGCGGCCACCTTGGACACGCTGATCGACGACGTCTCCACCGTGTTCTCCGCCCCGCAGTCCAGCACCTGGCCGGGCGTCAGCACCACCTGGAACCCCGGCGCCGGGCCCAGGTCGGTCAACCCGGTGCAGGTGATGTCGCCCCGGGTCCAGCCGGCCGGTGTCGTCCCGCCCTCCCGCAGCGTGTACTCCACGCCGGGGACGAGACCGTCCCACTCGACGGTCGGTGCACCGGAGGTAGCCGACCGGGTCACGACGTCGCCACCGGGGTCCACCAGCTCGAAGTCGAACGACCAGGGCAGGTCCGGGCCCGCGCCCGCGACGGTCTTGGTGAGCGACGCCGCGGCGGGTTCGGCCGTGTTGGTGAAGAAGCAGACGATGACGCCGCCCGTGGGCAGGTCCACCTCGACGCCGCGCCCGTCCGCCGTCGGCGTCCAGAAGTCGTCGTTGCACTCCAGGCCGCTCAGCGCCCAGGCCGGTTCGTCGGCCGGTTCGGTGATCGTGTACACGCCGGCGTCGAGGTCCAGGAACGTGCGCAGGGCGACGTTGGGCGGCTCGGAGCTGCCGTTCAGCGCGAACGGCGTCGGGTCGCCCTCCGGCGGGGTGAGGACGAAGTCGAACTCCTGGTCGAACTCGACCGGCTCCGTGCGCTTGATGACGGTGATCGACCCGGGCAGCGTGTTCGTGAAGAAGCACCGCACGGTCTCCCCGGGCAGCACCGTGAGGTCGATGGCCCGGGTGGCCGGGTCCCCGGAGTGGTCGGCGCCGCCGTACGTGCAGGCGAGGTCGGCGAGGACGGTCGCGGGATCGCCGTCGTCGGTCAGCTCCTCGAGCGTGTAGGTGCCGGCCGGGACGTCGGTGATCACCTCCTCGTACAGCGTGCCGTCGCCCTGCTCGACGTCGATCGAGAAGGACTCGCCCCCGGGGATGTCGCTCGCGAAGTCGAACGTGCGCCCGTCCACGCCGTGCGCCTCCTTCGAGACGATCACCGTGCCGAGCTGCGTGTTGGTGAACGTGCACGTGATCTCCTCGCCCGCCACGGGGACGACGGTGGCGGCGCGCTCCTCCACGGTCGCCGGCGACGTGCACTCGATCTCCGGGGGCAGCCAGCCGTCGGCCGCCGCCTCCGAGATCGTGACGGGCGCACCCGTCGGGACCGGGAAGGACATGCTCTCGCCGTCGCCCAGCGTCACCGGGTCCTGACCGGTGACCTCGAACCCGAAGGTGTCCGGCGCGCCGTCCGGCTCGGTCTGCTTCGTGACGGTCACGACGGCGGAAGCGTTGGTGATCACGCAGTCCGTGGTGTTCCCCGGGGTGACCGGGAACCGGTCCGACGGGTCGTCGAGCACGAACTGCTCCGGCGGGCCGCCGTCCACCGGGATCGCCGTGCAGACGAGCGACTGGAGCGCCCACGGCGGCGGGATGTCGGGCTCGGTCATCGAGAAGGAGGAGCCGGCGAGCACGTCGGGGTACGTCTTGGTCTCGCCGCTCGCCACGGTGTCGACCAGGGTCTCCACCGTGGGCGGTCCGGGCAGGACCGGCCCGGTGTCGCTGGCCACGGTGAACCCGAACTGGTCGCCGTCGGCCGCGATGTCGGGCACGGTCTCCTTGGTCACCGTCAGGGCGCCGCAGTTGGAGATGCTCGTCCGGTCCGGCGCGTGGTCGGCGAAGTCCTGGATGTTCGCGTTCGGGGAGTTCCCCGTGCGGGTGAACATCGCCGAGACCTGGAAGGTGGAGCATGCCTCGGGCGAGAACAGACCGGCGGAGCTGAGGTCGATCGCGAACTCGCCGAACGTCTCCTGCGGCTGGTTCGTCAGGGGCGGGCCCTCGGTCCGCACCCCGACCGACCAGTCGAAGTCGGCGGTGCCCGGCTGCCGGATCCAGGTTCCCGCCCCGAGCGGGTCCGCGCAGCCGTCGCCCGCCGCCGGGGTCCAGCGCTCGACGACGGCGGTCGTGCCCGACGCCGCGTAGTCGAACTCCAGGAGCACGTCGTCGCACCGGCCGGGTTCGGGGCCCTCCAGGCTCTGGAAGATGCTGACCTCACCGTTGCCCACGTACCGCGTCCAGTACCCGTAGAGGATCGCGTGGCGGCTGCCCGCCGCGTCCGTGACGATCTCGACCCCGTACCCCGTGGAGCAGAGGTCGCCCTTGGCGTTGGGATTCGACGGCCCGGGCACCCACGGGTTGGTGCCGGGGTTCTGGCTCGGTGGCGCACCGGTCGCGTCCGGGTTGGCGTTGCAGGAGGCCGCCACCGTGCCGTTGTCCCAGGCGAAGCCGCCCTGCACGACGCCGGTGGAGCTGTTGCCCTGCTCCGTGACGTACGGGCCCGTGGGCGTGAACGTGAAGCCGCCGCCCGGCTGCACGTCCGTGATGAAGTCACCCCAGTTGAAGGTCTCCGGCGGAGCGGCAGGGTCCGTGGTTCCGTCGAGCGACATCCCGGTCTGCAGGCCCGACGGCTCCAGGGTCGCGGCCGCGGCCGGTGCCGCGAGCACCACGGGCACGACGACGGCCCCACCCGCGAGCGTGATCGTGGCCAGCGCTGCCGTCCAGCGGCGCGCGCCGCTCACCCGACAACCGTCTCGAAGAAGCTCGCCCTCGGCACCGGTGCCTCCTTGTCGCCCGCGCCTGTTCGGTGCGCGGCACCTCGACGCTACGAACCAGGTCCGAGGACCGCCACCGGGGTGCGGGTCAGTTTCGTCAGATGGAATACCGTCGACCTCGCCCGGCCAGGGCACCGGCGTCACCCGAACAGGGTGACCCGGCGGGGCCCCGGCCGCCCGAGGCTGAGACCGTGCGCACCCACCACCGTCGGCCGACCGATCCCGGGGACCCGTGATGTCCGCCCTCATCGTCACCCTGGTCGGGCTCGTCCTGCTGCTCGCGGGGTCGCTGTCGGTGCGCCTCGCCGTCCTCGCCGCCGGGTTCGGTGTGTCGTGGATGCTCGCCGAGGCGATGGGCGCCGACACGGCCACCGCCCTGCTCGTGAGCGTCGCCGGCGCCGTGCTGGCGTTCCTGCTCACGCTCGTGGCGGCCCGGCTGCTGTTCTTCGTCTGCGGCCTGTGCGTCGGGGCGCTGGTCGGGGCCAGGCTCTTCGTGCTGGTCCAGGGCGGTACCGCCGACGTGCTGCTCGCCCTCATCGTGGTCCCGGCCGTGGCCCTGCTGTGCGCGTTCCTGGCCCGGCGGCTGCAGCGCCGGTTCCTGGTGTGGGGCACGGCGGTGGCCGGGGCGGCGCTGGTCCTGTCCGGCGTGGGCCGCCTCTGGACCGACGCGGGCGAGCTGTGGAAGCCGGAGAGCGGCGGCGCCGTCGTCCTGATGCTGGTGCTGTGGGTCGTGCTCTCCGTGATCGGCAGCCAGGTGCAGAAGCGCACCACGGCGCGCCCGGCCGACCGCTAGGAGGTTCACCGGGAACGGGTGATGCCCGCCCCCGGCGCGAGCGGTGGAGTGGCAGTGTCAGGCCACCCGCGCGAGCCCTAGGAGCCCTCGATGTCCCAGTCCACGCTCACCGCCTGGAAGTTCAAGACCGCCGACGGCGCGGACGAGGCGGCGAAGTCGATCCAGCGGCTCGCCAAGGAGCGGCTCGTCACGATCCACGACGCCGCGACCGTGCGGTGGGACACGGGGGCCAAGAAGCCGAAGACCCACCAGCTCTCGTCGCTGGCCGGGGCGGGGGCCCTCGGCGGCGCCTTCTGGGGGATGCTCTTCGGCCTCCTGTTCTTCGTCCCCCTGCTCGGCGCGGCCATCGGCGCCGCCACCGGTGCCCTGAGCGGCGCCCTCACGGACGTGGGGATCGACGACGGTTTCATCAACCGGGTCCGGGACAAGATCACGCCGGGAACCTCCGCGCTGTTCGTCCTGTCCTCGGACGCCGTCGTCGAGAAGATCCAGGACGCCTTCGCCGGGCAGGAGGCGCCCGAGCTCATCTTCACCAACCTCGACGCCGAGCAGGAGGCCGCGCTCCGCGAGGTCTTCGGCGACGAACGATCTACCGACGAGGAGAAATCATGACCAGCGCAGCATCCGGCTCCGAGCCGATCCCGGGGACCTACCCGAGCGGCCGCGTGAGCTCCACCGACTACGGGCAGACGAGCACCGTCGCCCTGACCACCTCGGCGTTCGCCGGGGTCATGCTCATCATGGTCTCCGTGTTCCAGATCCTGCAGGGGATCGCCGCGACCGCGGCAGGCACGGTGTACGTCACGGGCGCCGAGTACGTGTTCCAGCTCGACGTCTCGACCTGGGGCTGGATCCACATCGTCGTCGGGGCGATCGCGCTCGCCACCGGTATCGGCGTGCTCGCCGGGCAGACCTGGGCGTACGTGGCCGGCATCGTCCTGGCCGCTCTGTCGGCCCTCGCGAACTTTGCCTTCATCCCCTATTACCCCGTCTGGAGCCTGGTGATCATCGCCTTCGACGTGTTCGTGATCTGGGCATTGTCCACCCTTGTCGCACGGGGCGACTGAGCGCCTGCGCACGGGGTGAATCCACCCCGTGCGCAGGCATCGTCGAAGAAGGGCGCGCATGATTGCAGGTAAGCGTGTGACCGATTCCTGACCGGGCATTCCGGAGGTGCGGGAAATACGTGAATTCCTGGCCGGTGGGGTTCCCCCGTCACCGGCCGGCGGCCAGGGGGCGGCCGCCACTTCACCGTCGAGTGAGGAATCCGCGGAATGCGCGCCAACCCGAGCCCTCCCGCCGTCCGCCACGGCGGAACCCGCGCACCCCGTGCGCCCCGCGCGTCACGGGCCGGGTACCCGGCCGGCGCACCGGACCGGGCGGGCACGTCCCGCCGGCCGGCCGACGACGACGACCTCCTGCCTCGCCTGCCCCGCGTCTACGTGCCGCGGCTGCGCCTGTGGCAGCGGCTCGACGCCGCGACCGAGAGCGCCGTGACGCTGCTGGTCGCCCCGGCGGGTGCCGGCAAGACCCTGGGTGTGACCGGGTGGCTGCGGAACGCTCCCCCGGCGCACGCCGAGCGCGCCGTCTGGGCCCGCGCCGACGGCTCCTGGACCGCCGCGCGGGTCGACGCCGCGCTCGAAGGGGCGGGCGCACCCGGCGAGCGCGAGCCCGGTGAGCCGCCACCACTGGTCGTGATCGACGACGCCCACCTGCTGCCGCCGTCGGCCCTGCGCCGCGTCGACGAGCGGCTCAACAACGCGCCCGACGGCATGCGGCTCCTGCTGCTCAGCCGCTGGGTGCTGCCGCTGACCCGCCTCGTCCCGGAGCTGCTCGGCAACTTCACGCTCCTGCGGGGCGACCTGCTGCGGCTGAGCGACGCCGAGGCCGCGGAGCTCGTCGCGGCGCACGCCCGCACCGAGGACCGGCAGGTGCTCGACGCCGTGGCCCGGCACGCCGACGGCTGGTGCGCCGCGGCCGTGCTGGCCGCCCGCGAGCTGAGCGCCGCGCCCGACCCGGCGGCCGTGGCCCGCCACCTGGCGCACGACGTCACACCGATGGCCACGCGCGTGGCGGGCGAGGTGTTCAGCACGCTGACCCCCCGCCAGCGGCACCTCCTGCTGTGCATCGCCGGCGACGGCGTCGTCACGGTGGCCGCGGCGGCCCACCTGTCCCACGACCAGCACGCGGGCGAGATCCTCGCCGAGCTGGAGGACACCGGCCTGCTGGTGATGCGCGCGGACCACGGGTGCGACCCGGGGCCGGCGGAGGGCACGCCGGCCGAGGGCGGCTTCCGGGTCCACCAGCTCCTGGCGGACGTGGTCCAGCGACAGCTCGCCGTGGGCGGCGTCGACGCCGCGCGCGCCCGCGCCACCGTGATCCGCGCCGTCAGGCTGGACATGGCGCGCGGCAACCTCACGCGCGCGTTCGCCCGGCTCGTCCGGGTCGGGGCGCCCACCGAGGCCGCCGACGTGCTGGCCCGGGACGGCGTGCGCATGGTGCTCAACCAGTGCGAGCACGACGAGGTGGGCGAGTTCGTCCGGGCCCAGCCCGAGATCGTGGACCGCCGGCCGGACATCTGGTTCGCCATCGCCCTCGACTGCTGGATCCGGGACGACCTGGAGGGGGTGCGGCACTGGAGCGACCGGCTGCTGGCCGCCCAGCGGCGGTGGTCGCCGTCCTGGCCGGCGGGCGGGCCCGAGGGCCTGGACGCGTCGATCGCCTGCCTGCGGCTGTGGCGTGTGGCGCTCGGGCTCGAGCCGGCGTACGCCGCCGTCGGCCACGCGAAGCGTGTGGTGGTGGCCTCCCAGAGCCGGCCGGCCGTGCGCGAGGCGAACGCCGACGTCCTGCCCGTGCTGGCGGCCGAGCTGGGGGTGACGCAGAACTGGCTCGGCGAGCTGACCGAGGCCGAGACCAGCCTCACCCTCGCCGTCAGCCTGTCGCGCAGCCAGGGCCTCGCGCCGCTCGGGGTCCTCGCCCTGAGCCACCTCGCCTTCACCCAGTACATGCGCGGCCGCGAGAACGCGTGCGTGGAGCTGGCCGGCGAGGTCCTCGTCGCCGCCGACGCACCGGGGGCGCGCACGCTCCCGTTCGTCGCCGCGCGCGCCCGGCTGGCCCGGCTGCTCGCACGCCTGCTCGACGTGCCCTCGCCCACGGGGCCGGTCGAGGCGCAGGTCACGGCCGCCGACTGGCACGGCGCGGACCTGTGCACCCGCTTCTGGTTCCGCGTCTGGGAGGCCCGCCAGGCCGTCCTGGCCGGCGGCGTGGTCGAGGCCCGGCGGATCCTCACCACCCCGCGGGAGAGCCAGCGCCTGACCGACGACCAGCTCCCGGAGCACCTACGGGTCGCGCTGCTCATGGAGCAGGCGTTCGTGGCGGTGCTCGCGAGCGACCGCGAGACGCTCAAGTCCCTGCACGGCACCCTTGACGCGCTCGGCGCCGTGGGCGAGGCGGCGCTCGTGCAGGGCCTGCGCGCCGACCGCGAGGGGGACCGCCGCGGCGCGGCGGTCGCGTTCGAGGCCGCCGCCGCGGACGCCGCGTACTCGCAACCGCCCACCCGAGCGCTCGCGCTGGCGTGCGAGGCCCAGCTCCTGGACGCCCTGGGCGACCCGTCCGGCTCGCAGGACCGGCTGGCGGAGGCGATCACCGTCACCGAGGCCCGCCGGAACGCCGCACCGTTCCTGGGCTGGACGCGCCAGGGCACGCCCGTCGCGACGCTGCTGCGCCGGCTGGTCGAGCGGCCGGCCGGGTCCTGGGTGCAGGAGCTCGCCGCCACCGCGGCCGAACGGCCCGACGTGACGGTGCTCTACGCCTCGATGACCGCGACGCCCCGCGAGCTGGGCGAGGTGAGCCTGGCCCTCGTCCCGCCGGCCCTTAGCCCACGCGAGCGGGAGGTGCTCAACGAGCTGGCCCGCGGTGCGACGTACGCGGACATCGCCGCCGCGCTGTTCGTCTCGGAGAACACCGTCAAGACGCACGTGTCGAGCCTGTACACCAAGCTCGCGGCGTCCCGCCGCAGCGAGGCGCTCAAGATCGCGCGCAGCTTCCACCTGCTGTGAGGACGACCCTGCTGTGACGACGCCGGCCGGCGCGGCTCAGCAGTCGAGGTCGGCCACCACGTCGTCCTTGGCGTCCTTGACGCCCTGCCACTCGTCGCGGAGCGTGTCGATCGCGCCCGAGACCGTCGCCTCGCCCGCGACGTCGTCGACGGCCTTCTGGAGGCCGTCCCACGCCTGGTCGAGCTCCTCGGAGCGGTCCGCGACGACGTCGGACGCCGCCGAGTCGAACTCCTGCCACGCCTGGCTCAGGTCGTCCCGCGCGGCCCGGACCTCGTCGACCGTGGCGTCGGGCGTCAGCGTGGAGCGGAAGTCGTCCAGCGCGGCCGTGAGGTCGTCGGCCGCGCCGCACGCCTGCTCCGTGTTCTGCTCCGGGGTGTCGCCGCCGGAGCATCCGGCCGTCCCCAGCAGCATCAGCCCGATCAGGATCCCTGCTGTCCGTCTCATGTCCGCACCTCTCTGCTCACCGGATTCCTGCTCACGGGAACACGACCGCCCAGTCGTCCTTCATGCTGACGGTCGTCCAGCCGAGGCGGTCGGCCGTCGCCGTGATGGGCTCCGTCGTCTCGAAGCTCTGGGCCTGGCTGGCGTAGGCGAACTCCCGCTCGGGGTCGTCGTGGTCCACCAGCAGGGACAGGTGCGGCCCGTCGGCGGCCGCCGCCCACTCCAGGAGCTCGTGGTCACCGGCAGAGTTCCCGGCCGCGAGCACCGGCGCGCGGCCGAGCTGGGCCTGGATGTTCGTCACCTTGGCGGCGCCCTCGTTGACGTCGCCCAGCACGCGGGCGGTGCGCCGCAGCTCGGGCCGGCCGTTCGCGTCCTGCCCGAGCTCGTACGCGATCATCGTCCCGACCACCCGCTCGGGCGGCACGCCGTACAGCTCCTGGCTGACCGAGCGGACGAACTCGGTGCCGCCACCCGTCACGACGCCGACGGTGAAGTCGAGCGCCCGCAGGGCGTCGAGGAGCTCCAGCATCGGCCCGTACCGCACCGCGCTCAGGGGCCGGCCCAGGGTCGGGTGGGCGCCGGCGCGCAGGAACTCGCGCACCTCGCGGGTGAACGCGCGCGGGTCGAGCCCCTGGAAGAGGCCCGCCAGGGCGAGCGCCACGCGGGCCAGCCCGATCTCGCCGACGGCGGCGCTGTCGCCCGCGAGCACGGCGCGGAACTCGGCCTCCCCCGCGAGCGACGGGTCCTCCTCGACCCGCCGCCGCAGCGCGTCGACGTAGAACTCGTACTGGACGTAGGTGGGCCGCTCGCACCACAGCGTGCCGTCGTTGTCGAAGTAGGCGACGCGGTCCTCGGGCGGGATCGTGGCGGCGTCGTCGAGGAACCCGAGCAGGGCGTCACGCGTGCGCCCGGGGCGCCAGGACGGGAGCCGGCTCGCTTCGTTCATCGTGGGTCTCCGGACGGTGCGACGGCGGACGGTGCGACGGCGTCGGACGGTAGGACGGCGTCGGGAAGCGCGCGGACGCAGCGGAAGCCGATGTGGCTCATCCCGGTGTCGACCGCCTGCGGCCGGCGGGCGGCGGGCCGGTAGCGCCGGCAGTAGGTGTCGGCGCAGAGGAAGGAGCCGCCCTTGATCACCCTGCGCGGCACGGCGAACTGCGGCTGGCGGGCGTCGCGGCTGGTGTCGGCGTCGCCACCCCGGGGATTGACGGGCGCGCAGCAGTCGTGGGCGGCCGCGGCGGGGTGGCGGTCGGTCCACCAGTCCGCCGTCCACTCCCAGACGTTCCCCGCCATGTCGTACAGGTCGTACCCGTTCGGCGGGAACGAGCCCACCGGGGCCGTGCGCGTCCAGCCGGAGCCGCCGGTGGACCGCCACGGGAAGTCGGGGCCGTCCCACGTGTTCGCCAGGACCCGCCCGCCGGGCCGGGCCTCGTCGCCCCAGGTGAAGCCGGCGCCGTCGAGCCCGCCGCGGGCGGCGTACTCCCACTGGGCCTCAGTGGGCAGGCTCGCCCCGGCCCAGGCCGCGTAGGCGGCGGCGTCCTCGTGCGCCACCTGCACCACGGGGTGGTCGCCGCGGTCGTCGACGCCGGAGCCGGGGCCCTCCGGGCGCCGCCACGACGCCCCGGGGACCCAGGCCCACCACTGGCTGAGGTGGCGCAGGTCCACCGGGCCGGGCGTCGGGGTGAACACCATGGACCCGGGCGCGAGGTTCTCGGGTGGGGCGCCCGGGTAGAGGGCGGGGTCCAGCGGCCGCTCGGCGACCGTCACGTACCCCGTGTCCGCGACGAAGGCGTCGAACCGCTCGTTCGTCACGGCGTACCGGTCGATCCGGAACCCGTCGACGCGCACGGGATGGGCCGGCGCCTCCTCGGGGTAGTGGTCGTCGGAACCCATGCGGAACAGCCCGCCGTCGAGCCGGACGGCGTCCGGCTCGACGGCGTGCAGACCGACGGCGGGCGGGTCGCCACCGGCGACGCGCGGGTGGTCGGTGTACGCCGTCATGCGCTCGCCGCACCCGCCTTGAGCTTGGCGAGGACCTGGTCGACGCTGAACGACGCCGGCTCCTGGCGGGCCGGGAACTCGGCCAGCGTCGCCACCATCCGGGCGACGTAGGCCTGGGCGGGCACCGCCAGGTAGATGTGGTCCAGCATCCAGTCGAAGTAGGTGTTGGACGTGATGTCCGCGCGTTCGAACGGGTCGGTCCGCAGGTTGAAGATCTTCGGCGCCCGGAGCTGGACGTAGGGCTCCAGCCAGATGTCGAGGGTGCCGGCCGCGCGCTGCTCCAGGAACACCATCTTCCAGTTGTCGAAGCGCAGGGCGGTCAGGTCGCCGTCGTCGGAGACGTAGAAGAAGTGCTCGCGCGCGGACTTCTCGCTCTCCCCGGTCAGGTAGGCGAGCTGGTCGTGCCCGTCGAGGTGCACCTTGTAGCGCGTGCCGCCGAGGTCCGTGCCCTCCCGCAGGCGGTCCGCGATGACCGGCTCCCCCGCCGCCGCCAGCAGCGTGACGAACCAGTCGGCGTGGCTGAAGAGCCCGTTGAGCACCGTGCCCGCCGGGATGTGGCCCGGCCAGCGCACCATCGCCGGCACGCGGTAGGCGCCCTCCCAGTTGGAGTTCTTCTCGTTGCGGAACGGCGTCATCCCGGCGTCCGGCCAGCTGTTCATGTGCGGGCCGTTGTCCGTGGAGTAGATGACGATGGTGTTCTCCGCGATGCCGAGCGCGTCGAGCTCGTCCAGCAGGCTCCCCACGACGTCGTCGTGGTCGAGCATCGTGTCGTGGTACTCCGACTGCCACCGCCCGGCCCGGCCCTTGCTCTCGGGCTTGCCGTGGGTGCGGAAGTGCATGTGCGTCGAGTTGAACCACACGAAGAACGGCTGGTCGGCGGTCGCCTTGTCGCGCATGAAGCCGAGCGCGGCGTCCCGGAACTCCTCGTCGACCGTCTCCATGCGCTTGCGGGTCAGGGGGCCGGTGTCCTCGATGCGCTGGGTGCCGTCGCCGTTCGCCCAGCAGTGGAGCACACCGCGGGGGCCGTACCGCTCGCGGAAGTCGGGGAAGTCCTCCGGCCGCGGGTAGTCACGCTGCTCCGGCTCCTCCTCGGCGTTGAGGTGGTACAGGTTGCCGAAGAACTCGTCGAAGCCGTGCTGGGTCGGCAGGTGCTCGTCGCGGTCGCCGAGGTGGTTCTTGCCGAACTGGCCGGTGGCGTATCCCCGCTCCTTGAGCGCCGTCGCGATCGTGGGGTCCTCGGCCTGGAGCCCGAGCTTCGCGCCCGGCATGCCCACCTTCGTGAGCCCCGTGCGGTACGGGTTCTGCCCGGTGATGAACGCTGCGCGGCCGGCGGTGCAGCTCTGCTCGCCGTAGTAGTCGGTGAACCGCGCGCCCTCGTCCGCGATGCGGTCGATGTTCTGGGTGCGGTACCCCATCACGCCGTCGGAGTAGGCGCTGATGTTGGTGATCCCGATGTCGTCGCCCCAGATCACGAGGATGTTCGGTGTGTCGGCCACGCTGCCTCCTACGGCTCGGCGGCACGGGCCGCGGTCTGCTCGGGTGCCCCCATGCTCGCCGCGGGGTGCCCGGCGGGACTCCCCCAGAACGGGTGAGCTGCGCGACGACGGAGGCCCGGCAGCGCGGACGGTCAGATCGCGGACATCATGAGGGAGACGGCGAAGCCGATCGCCACCAGCGAGCCGGTCGCCACCCCCTCGACCTTGTACGACTCGGGCAGGAGCGTGTTCGAGACCATCGCGAGCAGCGCGCCCGCCGCGAAGCCCTGGGCGGCCGCCCCGGTGCGCCCGGTGGCCGGGTCGAGCAGCAGGAAGCCGAGCGCGGCGCTCACCGCCGAGACCAGCACGACGACCGACCACATCCACAGCACCCGCGACCGGGCCCAGCCCGTGGCGCGCAGCCCGCTGGAGGACGACAGGCCCTCCGGGAAGTTGCTCAGCACGATGCCCGCCAGCAGGGCGACGCTGACGTCACCCTGGAGGACCGTCAGGCCCAGCACGAACGACTCCGGGACGCCGTCGAGCACCGAGCCGAAGACGATCGCGAGCGGGTTCCCGTCCGCCTGCGCGCCATCCGCGTCCTTGCGCCCGCCGCCGCCCTTGCGGCCCAGCCACCAGTCCCCCACGGTGAACGTGGCGGCGCCCAGCAGCGTGAGCAGCCCCACGAGGCCGACCGACGCGGTCTTGACCGCCTCGTCGACCAGCTCGAAGGAGACCGAGCCGATGAGCAGGCCGGCGCCGAGCGCCATGACGACGGCGATGAACCGGCGGCTGGGCGCCCCGGCGTAGGCGACGAGGGCGCCGACGACCAGCGCCGCCGCGCCGACCGCGCCCCACAGCGCGGCTACGAGCATCGGGGCGCCGTCAGGAGCATCGGGCCGGTCAGGACGCCGCCGTCGTCCGACAGGTTCATGCACTGAAAAGTAGCCGGACGCCTCCTTCGCCGCGCGGCGAAGGAGGCGTCCGGTCACTCACTCGTACCGCAGCGAGGAGATCGGGTCCTGCCGGGCGGCCCGCAGCGCGGGCAGCGTGCCGGCGAGGAACGCGATGGCCATGACTCCGAGCACCACGGCCGCGACCGTCACCGGGTCGAACGCGATGAGCGTGAGCCCCGGGAGGTTCGCCAGGAGGTCCCCGGAGACCCCGCCCACGAGCTGCCCGACGCCGATCGCCGCGAGCACGCCCAGGGCGCTGCCGACCAGGCCGATGACCACCGCCTCGATGCTGAACAGGGCGAAGACGCGCGGGCTGGACAGCCCCATCGCCTTCATGAGCCCCACCTCGCGGGTGCGCTCCTGCACCGCCATGAAGAGGGTGTTGACGATGCCGATGGCGGCCGCGACCAGCGCGATCACCGCGAACCCGTTGAGCACGAGCACGATGGCGTCGATCACGGAGGTGATGGTGCCGAGCTGGTCCTCCAGGGTGCTGGCGGTGTAGCCGGCGTCCTCCAGCCGGTCCTGGAGGGCCTGCGTCGCCTCGTCGCCCGCCGCGGCGTCGAACGAGACGGACGCCTGGGCATACCGCGTGGTCTCCGCCTCCGGCGCCCCCGTGGTCTGCAGGTCGTAGAGCTTCTCGGCGAGCGTGTCGTTGGGGATCGCGCCGGCCATGCTGATCACGCCGGGCTCGGCGATGCCCACGACGTCCGCCTCGGTGGTCACCTGGGTGCCGGTGCCGTCGGTGACGGCCAGCAGCACGGTCTGCCCGACGGCGTCGGCCGCGGTGCCCAGGTCCAGCGGCTCGAGGTAGCTCTCGGGCAGCACGACCTGCGGGTCGGCGGCGTCGAGGTCGACCTGGGTGCCGGACGCGAGCTCGACCTTCATCCCGGGCACGAACTGGGAGATCGAGAGCTGGAGCTTGTCGCCGCCGTCGTGCTGGACGTAGTCGGTGGTGACGTTCTTGACCGGCTCCACGGACAGGACGCCGTCGATCCCGGCGATCGTGTCGATGTCGTCGTCGGTCAGGGCGGTCGCCGTGGCCCCCGGCGGACCCTCGACGGCGATCTGGTCGGGGTCGTACTCGGCGGGGCCGCCGTCGGTCGGCGCGTCCTCGTTCGTCGCGGTGACGGTCATGACGTCGTCGACGCCCACCGAGGCCACCGTGTCGTCGATGTACCGGTTGATGCCGGTGCCCAGGCCGTTGGTCACCGACAGCGTGAACGCGCCGATGAAGATGGCCAGGACGGTCAGGCTGGTCCGCAGCCGGGACCGGAACGCGTTGCGGAACGCCGTGGTGACGACGTCGAGGGCCCTCATGCCGCCACCTCCGCATGCTCGGCGACCAGGCCGTCGCGGATGTAGACGCTGCGGTCGCAGCGGGCGGCGAGCTCCTCGTCGTGCGTGACGACCACCAGGTTGATGCCCTGGCGCCGGTTCAGGTCGAAGAGGATGTCCTCCACGACGGCGCCCGTGGCGGTGTCGAGGTTGCCGGTCGGCTCGTCGGCGAAGATCACGCGCGGCGTGTTGATCAGCGCCCGGGCGATGACCACGCGCTGCTTCTGCCCGCCGGACAGGTCGTTGGCCTTGTTGCCCGCCTTGTCGTCGAGCTCGAGCTGGGCCAGCGCCGCCATCCCGCGGGCGGTGCGCTCGCGGCGCGCCACCCCGGCGATCTTGAGCGGGAGCGTCACGTTGTCCAGCACGCTGGCCTGGGCGTTGAGGAAGAACTGCTGGAAGACGAACCCGAAGGCGCTGTTGCGGGTGTGGTTGAGCTGCCGTGCGGACAGCCGCGACGTGTCGGTGCCGTCCAGGGTGATGGTGCCCGAGGTGGGCCGGTCGAGCAGGGCGAGCAGGTGCATCAGGGTCGACTTGCCCGAGCCGCTCTTGCCGACGATCGCCAGGGACTCGCCCCGGGCGATGTCCAGGTCGAGGCCCTTGAGCGCCTCGAAGGCGCTGGGGCCGGACCCGTAGGTCTTGCGCAGGTCATGGACGGAGATCAGTGGGGAGGCCACGTCGGCCGCCTCTCGTGGTGCCGGGGATGTTTGACGTGACCGACTCTGGTCCACGGCGGGCGCGCGCGAATCGTCCCAGCGATGACTCCTGTGTACCCCCCTGGTACCGCCTACTCCCAGACGGCGATGCTGCGGCGCACGGGCACGGTCCCGTCGTCCGCGGCGAACAGCTCGGGCGAGCGCTGCCGGGTCTTCTCGATGTCGTCGAAGACGGCGCGCAGGTGCGCCCGGAGGCTGTCGCGGGCGCTGGAGATGTCCCCGGCGACCACGGCGTCGAGGATGGCATGGTGCTCGTCCACGAACCGGCCGACGCCGTTGGTCTCGTGCAGGCCGAGGCGTCGCGCGCGGTCCAGGTGTCCCTTGGCCGCCACCACCGTCGACCAGGCCCTGCCGTGCCCGCTCAGCCGCAGCAGGCCGTGGTGGAACGCCTCGTCGAGCGCGAAGAACCGCTCGATGTCGAGCCCGGGCTCGCGCTGCTGCTCCAGGTTGGCCCGGAGCTCCGCGAGCAGGTCGGCGTCCAGCGTCCCGGGGATGTCGTCGAACGCGGCCAGCTCGACCGCCTCGCGGAGGAACTGCGCGTCGGCGACGCGTTCGGCGTCGACCCGGGACACGAAGGACCCGACCTTGGGGAAGACCCGGACCAGGCCCTCCTCGCCGAGCAGGATCAGGGACTCGCGCACCGGCGTGCGGCTCACGCCGAGGGACGCGGCCAGCTCGTTCTCCGACAGGGAGGCCCCCGGAGCGAGTTCCAGCGTGAGCACCTTGCGCCGCAGCGTCTCGTAGACGACGCTCCGGTTCGATCGGGTCGAGGCTTGCCCCATGCCCGGAGTCTAGACGAGAAGACGCCCGCTCCCATGCCACCGACGGTTGACACAGACTTGTGGACGCTGCTTACATACAAGGCCTGCCACACATCGGCCGTCGCAGCCGTTCGGACAACGACGTCAGTCAAAGAAGTCAAGGAGCACCTCCCATGGCGGACACCGCTATGACCTCACCGGGCAACACCTCACCGGGCAGCTCTCCGGGCAACGCCGTCACCCGGTCCACCAAGGACCTGACCCGGGCCGCCGTGTCCGGCTGGCTCGGCACCGCCATGGAGTTCATGGACTTCCAGCTCTACTCGCTGGCGGCCGCGATCGTCTTCAACCAGATCTTCTTCCCCGGGGTCAGCCCCGCCATCGCCCTGATCGCCGCGATGGCCACCTACGGCGTCGGGTACGTGGCGCGGCTCGCGGGCGCCGTCTACTTCGGCCGCATGGGCGACCGGATCGGACGCCGCAAGGTGCTGTTCCTGACCATCGCGCTCATGGGCGTCTCGACCACGCTGATCGGCGTGCTGCCGACCTACCAGATGATCGGGATCGCCGCGCCGATCCTCCTGGTCGCGCTGCGGCTGATCCAGGGCTTCGGCGCAGGCGCCGAGATCGCGGGCGCCACCGTCATGCTCGCCGAGTACGCGCCCGTCAAGCGGCGCGGCCTGGTCGCCTCGCTGGTCTCGCTCGGCACCAACTCCGGCACCCTGGCGGCCTCAGCACTGTGGGCCCTGCTGCTGGTCGTGCTCAGCGAGGAGCAGCTCCTGTCCTGGGGCTGGCGCCTGCCGTTCCTGCTCAGCTTCGTGCTGATGATCTTCGCCGTCTGGATCCGCCGCAACGTCAAGGAGAGCCCGGTCTTCGAGGCCCGGCCCGACGTCGTCGACGGCGTGGCCCTGACCCGCGCCGAGGTCAAGGAGACCAAGGCCGCACCCGTGCTGGAGGCCGCACTGACGCAGCGCAAGGGCAAGGCGTTCTTCCTGGCCCTGGCCCTGCGGTTCGGCCAGGCGGGCAACTCCGGCCTGGTGCAGACCTTCCTGGTCGGCTACATCGCCACCAGCCTGGCCATGGACCGGGCCCTGCCCACCGAGGCCATCATGTGGGGCTCCATCGCGGGCTTCGTGACCGTGCCCCTGGTGGGCATGCTCGGCGACCGGTTCGGCCGGCGCGCCATCTACACCGCGCTGTCCCTGCTGACCATCGCGTTCGCGTTCCCGATGATGCTGCTGATCACCAGCGGCAGCACCGCCGCCCTGCTGTTCGGCATGATCGCCGGCCTGAACCTCGGCGTGCTGGGCCTGTTCGCCCTGGAGAGCGTGACGATGGCGGAGCTGTTCGGCGCCCGCACCCGGTTCACGCAGCTCGCCCTGTCCAAGGAGATCGGCGGCATCCTCGCCACCGCGATCGGGCCGGTGATCGCCGCGTCGCTGACCGCGGCGACCGGGAGCTGGTGGCCCATCGCGGCGATGCTCATCGTCTACTCGACGATCACCCTGGTGGCGGCGCGCCTCTCCCCGGAGACCCAGGGCCGCGACCTGGTCCAGCTCGAGGACGCGGCATGAGGGCCGTCGTCGTCCACGGCGCCGGCGACCTGCGGGTCGAGGAGCGCCCCGACCCCGTGGCCGGGCCCGGCGAGGTCGTCGTGGCCATGGAGTGGGGCGGCGTCTGCGGGTCCGACGTCGCCTACTGGAAGAACGGCGCCTCCGGCACCGCCGTGCTGCGCGGCCCGCTCGTGCTGGGCCACGAGGTCGCCGGGCGCGTGGTCGCGAGCGGCCGCGGCGTCACCGGCTGGGCGCCCGGCACCGCGGTCACGGTGCACCCGGCCCAGGCCACTCCCGAGTCCGTGCTGCCCGACCGGCTGGCCGGGCGCACCAACCTGCACTCGCAGGTCCGGTACTTCGGGTCGGCCGCCTTCGACCCCCCGACCGACGGCGGGTTCAGCGAGCTGCGGGCCGTCCCCGCGGCTCAGCTCCGCCGTCTGCCCGACGGCGTCGGCACCGAGCTGGGCGCGCTGGCCGAGCCGCTCGCCGTGGCGATGCACGCGGTACGCCGGGCCGGCGCCGTCACCGGGCGCGACGTGGTGGTCAACGGCGCGGGCCCCATCGGGTGCCTCGTCGTGGCCGCCGCGAAGCACGCCGGCGCCGCCTCCGTCACCGCGGCCGACGTCTCCGACACCTCCCTGGCCGTGGCCAAGGAGCTCGGCGCCGACCACGTGCTCAACGTGGCGGGCGGCGACGTGCTGCCGCCCGACAGCGAGCTCGTCTTCGAGGCCTCCGGCGCCCCGGCGGCGCTCGGCGGCGTGCTGCGGGCCACGGCCCGCGGCGGCACCCTCGTGCAGGTCGGCAACCTGCCCGGCACGGCGGCCCCCGCCGCGCTCGGCGACCTCGTGACCCGCGAGATCACGTGGATCGGCGCCTACCGGTTCGTCGAGGAGATCAGCGACGCGCTCGCGGCGCTGCGCGACGGGCTCGACGTGTCCGGCGTGATCACCCACCGGTTCGGCATCGAGGAGGCCGGCGCGGCGCTGGCGGCCGCCGCGGGGCGGGACAGCAGCAAGGTGATGATCCGGCTCGCGGGCTGAGCGTGCGCCGTCGGCGGGCTGATCAGCCGCCGTCGGCGGCGCTGTGGCATCGTGGCACCGCACGCGACGTCGAGGCCTGAGGGGGAACGATGCGGGGTACGGATCTGCTGGTGGACGCATTCGGCCGGATCAAGGAGACGGTGCACGGCGCGGTCCGGGGGCTGTCCCCCGACGAGCTCGCCTTCCGGCCCGACGACGGGTCCAACTCGGTCGCGTGGCTCGTCTGGCACCTGACCCGGGTCCAGGACGACCACGTCGCCGACGCCGCGGGCACCAGCCAGATCTGGTCGGACGACGGCTGGGACCGCCGGTTCGGCCTGCCCTTCCCGGCGGAGGAGACCGGCTACCGGCACGACGCCGACGAGGTCGCCGCGGTCCAGGTCTCCTCCGGCGACCTGCTGACGGGGTATCACGACGCCGTGCACGACCAGACGGTGCGGTACCTGAACCGGCTGTCCGACGACGACCTCGACCGCATCGTCGACACGCGGTGGGACCCACCGGTGACGCTCGGTGTGCGGCTGGTCAGCGTCGTGAACGACGACCTGCAGCATGCTGGTCAGGCGTCGTACGTGCGCGGTCTCGTGCTGCGTCGCCGCTGAACCTCCCCCCGCTCCTCCGGCGGCCGCTCCCCACACCCGGGGGCGGCCGCCGGCTCTGCCCCCGAAGGACCCGCATGCCGTTCACGCTCTCGCACCCCGCCGCGGTGCTGCCCCTGCTGCGCCGCCCGTTCAGCGCCGCCGCGCTCGTGGCCGGGGCGGTCGCGCCCGACCTGCCGTACTTCGCGCGCAGCACGCCGGTCCCCGTGAGCGCCCAGTCCTGGTACGAGCCGTTCCTGAACGCGACGACGTCGCACTCCCTGGTCGGGGCCGTCACGGTGAGCCTGCCGTACGCGCTGGCGCTGTACGGGTTCCTCCGGGTGGCGCGGCGGCCGGTCGGGGCGCTGCTGCCCGCCGTCGTGCGGGCCGACGCCGCCGGAGCGGGCGGGGCCGGCGCGCCGCGGACGACGGCGCCGGGCGCGCCGCTCGCGCGCACCGGGTGGGTGCTGCTGTCGCTGGTGATCGGGATCGCCACGCACCTGGTGTGGGACTCCTTCACGCACGGCGACGGCTGGGTGGTCACGCATTTGCCCCTGCTGAGCGCCACGGCGTTCGGCGATCTCACGTGGGCCCGGCTGCTCCAGCACGTGAGCACCGTCGTGGGGCTCGTGGTCATCGCGGTGTACCTGTGGCGGCGGCGGTCGCGGATGCCGGGGTGGGGTGCGGTCCGACAGGGCACGGCGGCCTGGCGGACGACGCACCGCGGGCTGTGGGCGGTCGTCGCCGTCGCGGTGGTCGGAGCCGTGCTCGGCACGCTCCGCTGGTGGTCCGCCGGGTCGTCGTCCGACGCCGCGGGCCTCGCGCCCCGGGACATCGTCGAGGGTGTGCTCTCCGACGTCGCGACCGGGGCCGGGGCGGCCCTGATCGGCGCGCTGCTGCTCTACGTCGTGGTGTGGTGGGCGATGCGGGGCGCGCGCTCCGCCGCTAGGGATGACGCCGCTCGGGGATGACGCCGCTCAGGGGTGGTCCGCGGGGCGTGGGAGCGTCCCGTGCGCGATCAGCTGGTCGTAGACGCGCTCGAGCGCGCCCGCCAGCTGCCGGGTCTGCGCGCCCGACAGCGCGTCGAGGAAGACGGAGCGCACGAACGCGACGTGGCCCGGCGAGGCCCGGCCGAGCAGGGCACGCCCCTCGTCGGTCAGGGTGACGTCCGTGGCCCTGCGGTCCCGCGCGCTCGGGGTGACCTCGACCAGGGTCCGGCGAGCCATGCGCAGCACCTGGTGGGACACCCGGCTTCGTTCGGCGCCGATCCGCGTGGCCAGGTCGGAGACCGTCATCCGGCCGTCCGGGTCGCTGGTGAGCGCGACCAGGACGTCGTAGTCCGCCAGCGAGACGTCGGCGTCGGCCTGGAGCTGGTGGTTCATCTCGTACCGCAGGCGCAGGTGCACCTTCATGTAGGCGTACCAGGCGCGCGCCTGGTCGTCGTCGAGGAACGCGAAGGGCGACTCGGGAGGGACGTCGTACCCGCCCATGCCGGTCAGCGGAACAGGACTGTGTAGACCTTGGCGAGCAGCCCGTCGCGGACGAAGCCCATGTCCGTCCCGCGGACGACCGGCGGCGCCCCCTCGGGTCCGAGCGCCCACGCCAGGTAGCCCAGGTCCTGCACCTGGTAGAAGTCCCCGTCGGGGCGGAACACGAAGCCCGGCGCCCCGTCCAGGATCTCCCGCACCTTCGTGTCGAGGGCCTCGTGCCCCTCGACCTGGCCCTCCGCATCGGCAAAGACGACGTCCTCGGTGTAGGTCCGGCGGATCGCCTCCGCCCGGCGGGCGGGGTCGCGCTCGCCGAAGACCTCCAGCAGGTTGGCGCGCATCAGCTTCTCAAGGCTCGGGTCCGACATGACACCCTCCAGATTTACGTGAAGTTTCACTCAAAGTAGGTGTCCCCGCGCCGCCCGTCAAGCCCGTCGTGCGTTGACGCACATTCTTCGGTTCATCGCGCGGCTTCCGCCCGACCTCGGTGGAATGGTCCCCGAACGGGAGGGGATGGACCGGTATGACTGCCGCACGCGCGTTGCAGCTCGACGACTGGGTGGTGCACCGGCCCAACGTCGTACGCTCCGTCGCGGCACGCGTACCCGGCATCGACGCCGAGGAGGCCACCAGCCGCGCCCTCGAGAAGATGGTCCGGATCGTCTCCACCGGCGGCACCATCGACGACCCCGCCCCCTACTGGCGCAGGGCCGCGGTCAACGAGGCCATCTCGATGACCCGGGAAGCAGGCCGCAGCCGCCCGGTCGAGGACGACACCCTGGAGCTGCTGACGCCCCCGGTCGCCGGTACCGAGCTGGGCGCGGAGCGTGCGGCCGACGTCTCCATGCTCCGCTCGGCGCTGTCCGACCTGGCCGACGACGACCGCAAGATCCTCCTGGACCGGCACGTCCACGACATGGCCGTCGCCGACATCGCCGGCGACCTCGGGGTCCGTCCGCACGCTGTGACGATGCGGCTACGGCGAGCCGAGGAACGCCTCGCCGGGGCGTTCGCCGCCGCGCACGCCCAGACCGTCAACGAGCCGGAGTGCCGCACCACCCGCGCCGCGATGCACGACTACCTCAAGGAGCGGCTGCTCCCCCGCCGCCGCGCCCGGGTCGAGGCGCACATGGACGGCTGCGCCGAGTGCACGCGCGCGTTCGTCGACGTGCGCGAGGTCTCCTGGATGCTCCGCGACCTGGGACAGCACCTCGTCGCCGGCGCCGTGGCCACGGGTGCGCTGGGCGCCGCGGTGGCTGGTGCGGCGGGTGCCGGGGCTGGTGCGGGCGCGGGCGCGGCGGGAGCCGCCGGCGCCCCGAAGCCCGCGTTCGGCAAGAAGGAGGCCGCGATCGTGGCCGGTGTGCTCGCCGCGCTCGCGATCGGCGGCGGTGCGGCGGCGCTGGTCGCAAACCAGCCGGACGAACCCCCGGCCGCCGAGTCGGCCGCGAACCCGGGTGCGGGTGAGGGCGGCGGGGGCGCGGGCGACGGCGCGGGTGCGGGTGCGGGCGACGGCGGGGCGGGGGCCGGTGCTGGCAGCGGCGAAGGCGCGGACACCCAGGCTGGCGGCGGGACCGAAGGTGACGGCGCCGAGACCGGCCAGGACGACGGCGGTCGTGCTGGCGGCGGTGCGGACGGCGGTGGTGCCGATTCGGGTGCCGGATCCGACCCGGCGGACCTGCCGGGCGCGGACCTCGCGGACACGGTGACAGGGTGGCTGGCCGACCTCGGGATCCCGGTCGGCACGTCCGAGGAGACGGGCGGCAGCTCGGCCGACGGAGCCGGGGACGGCAGCGCAAGCGACGGCGAAGACGGCAGTGCAAGCGGCGACGGCACCGGCCAGAGCGGCACCGGCCAGAGCGGCACCGGCGAGAACGGCACCGGCGAGAACGGCACCGGCGAGAACGGCAGCGGCACGGACGGCACTGACGGACCGAGCAGTGCCGACGGGTCGCGACCGGGCCTCGGCGCCGAGATGACGA
This sequence comes from Promicromonospora sp. NPDC059942, assembly GCF_042731755.1. NCBI lineage: Bacteria > Bacillati > Actinomycetota > Actinomycetes > Micrococcales > Promicromonosporaceae > Promicromonospora > Promicromonospora sp. NPDC059942. Next base: position 466,635 of record NZ_JBHWLR010000002.1, on the reverse strand, counting down.
GCTGGTTCGCCCGGCTCGGCGTCGCGGGCGTCCCCGCGTTCCTGGTGCTCGTCTTCCTCCTGTGGCTCTGGGACCGCTGGTCCCGCGCCGACGACTGAGTGCCGCCGACTGAGCGCCGCCGAGGAACGTCCGCCCCGACGGCGCGGTTCCGGCGTCCGATGCCGGGCAGGTCCGGGGGTGACGTGACGGGTGGAGGGGTGGTCGGCTGGGCCGGATCTCGTTCGGCTGGAGCCTGCGTTTGCGGGCTCAGCCGGATAGTTCAGGCTGGGTGAACTGGACAGGGCCACGCCGGACGGAGTTCGGCCCACCCGGCACCCACGCCCCAGGTCAGGTCGCCTCCGGACGGTCGATCGACTCAGTCGGTCGGCCGGCTTCCGGGCGGCCGACCGACGAAGCAGACGAGAGAGCAAGGGGAAAGATGCGCATCGATCTGACCGGCAGGACCGCGCTGGTGACGGGCTCGACCCAGGGCATCGGGCGGGCGATCGCCGCGACGCTCGCCGACGCGGGCGCCCGGGTGGCGATCAACGGACGCCGCCCCGACGGCGTCGTCGCCACGATCGACGAGCTGCTGGAGGAGTCGGCGGACCGGGACCTCGTGGCGGCGACCGGCGACGTCACCGACGCGGCGGGGGCCGCGCAGGTGCTCGCGGCCGTGGGCGACGTCGACGTGCTGGTCAACAACCTGGGCATCTTCGGCAGCGTGCCGGCCCTGGAGATCGACGACGACCAGTGGCGCCGGTACTTCGAGGTCAACGTGCTGGCGGCCGTCCGCCTGACCCGCGAGACGCTGCCCGGCATGACGGCGCGCGGCTGGGGGCGGGTGCTGAACATCGCCAGCGACTCGGCCATCGTGATCCCGGCCGAGATGATCCACTACGGCGTCTCGAAGACGGCGCTGCTGGGCGTCTCCCGCGGTTTCGCGAAGGAGGCGGCAGGCACCGGCGTGACGGTCAACACCGTCATCGCCGGCCCCACCCACACCGGCGGCGTCGAGAACTTCGTCTACGAGCTCGTCGACGAGACCCTGCCCTGGGAGGAGGCACAGCGGGTGTTCATGCGGCTGTACCGCCCGCAGTCCCTGCTCCAGCGGCTCATCGAGCCGCAGGAGATCGCGAACATGGTGGCCTACCTCAGCTCGGCGCTCGCCTCGGCAACCACGGGAGCCGCCGTCCGGGTGGACGGCGGCTACGTGGACTCGATCGTGCCCTGAGGCGCGGTTCCGGCCAGGGGCGGGTCAGGCCCAGAGGAAGGGCACGACCATCGTCAGCAGCGTGACGACCGGGCCGATGACCACCATCGACAGGCCCCAGATGGTGAGGTTCCGGTTCACCGTCGGCCGGTCGTGCTCCACCGTCGAGGCGACGATGGTCGCGCCGGTGGTGCCGAACGGCGCGCAGTCGACCAGCGAGGCGGAGATCGCAAGGGCGTAGATGAAGCCCGTCATCTCCAGGCCACCGCCCGGGATCAGCAGCGGCACGGCGAGCGGGATGAGCGCGCCGATGATGCCGATGGTCGACGCGAACGCCGAGACCAGGCCCGCCACGATGCACAGCACGAGCGCTGCGACGAGCGGCTCACTGACCGAGCGCGCGGCCTCGCCGAGCTGGTCGATGGCGCCGAGCCGCGTGAGCACCTCGACGTACGTGATGATGCCGCCCAGCAGCAGGATGGTGCTCCAGTCGATCCGCGAGATCCCGCGGCGTCCGACGCCGGGGTCCACGAGCGCGAGGATCACCGCGATGGTCAGCGCGACCACGCCGAGGTTGATGTCGACGTCGAGCGTGGTGAGCAGGAAGAACCCGCCGATCAGCACCAGGATCGAGACGATCACGAGCACCTGCATCGCCGTGATCTTGGCCGGCGCCTTGACCTCCGTGCGCTCCAGCGTGGCGACGCCGCCGCCGGACCCGCCCGTCGCGCCGCCGGACCCGCTGGTACCGCCGCCCGCGCCGCCGGCCGACCCCGAACGGGCCAGCCGCGTGCGCTGGATCAGCTCGCGCCCGCCGAACAGGAAGAAGGCGGCGAGCACGACCAGGGCGTTGACACCGACGGACAGGCCGAACATCAGGCCCGCGTTGTACGGGATGTCCGCGCTGGAGGCGACTGTCTGGACGGTGATGCCGACGATGCTGGTGGGCGCGAGCGCGCCACCGACGATGGCGGAGCTCATCGCGATGCCCATCATCGTGGAGCTGATGCGGTGGGTCGCGGCCAGGCTCATGGCGATCGGCACCACGGCGAACGCGGCGTGCGAGGTGCCGAGGCAGGCGACGCCGGTGGCGATGAGCCACAGGCCCCAGGGCAGCAGCGCGACCCGGTCGCCGATCAGGCCGAGCGAGCGGTCCACCAGCCAGTCGATGGTGCCGGTCTCGCGCGCGATGCCGAACAGGTAGGTGATGCCCACCAGGATGATCAGGGCGTCGACGGGGAACCCGCCGAGCACGTCGTCGAGGCCTTCCCCCACCACGCCGATGCCCACCACGAAGGCGGCCACCAGCGCGAGCGCGCCCATGTGGACGTTCCGCAGCGCGGAGATCCCGAAGACGAGCGCGAGCCCGATCAGGGCGACGATCTCGGCGGTCATGCCGTCAGCTCCTTGCGTGAGCGTGCGGCCTGCGTGCACGGGGCGAGAATCGTCATCGATCGTCTCCGTTCGTGGTGGTGGTGCGGGCCGTGCCCGCGAGGTAGGCGGCCAGCGCGGGCGCGTCGACGCCGTCGACGTCGGCCAGGCCGATCAGGGTGCCCGCGGCGACCGGACGCGCGAGGCGCGCGCCGTCGAGCAGGTAGTAGGGAGCGACGGCGTCGGGGGCGGCAGTCTCGGCCGGGTCGATCATCACGGGGGCGACCCCGGCGATCTCGTGGTGGTGGCCCTCGACGCGCAGCGTCGTGCCGACCGCCAGGTCCTCGGCCGCGCGGGCGGCGAGCAGCGTCGTCCAGCGGGCCGGCGGGGCCGGGACGCGGTCGACCGCGGCGTGCACGGTCAGCGGCGTCTCGACGCCCATGTAGTGGTACGGCCAGTAGATGCAGGCGTACTTCCCGTCGCGGCTGATCACGTGGCCCTTGCCGCGCAGCAGCTCCCAGGTGACCGGGTCGCCCGTCCGGACCACGGCGAACACGCCCCGGCGAAGCTCGCCTCGCCCGGCAGCCGGAGCGCCGAGAAGACGTCGACCACGCCGTCGCGGGTCAGGATGCCGCCGTCCTCGCGGGCGGCGTAGATGTCGGCGAGCTCCGCGATGCGGGCCACGGGGTAGTGCATGGCCTCGACGTCGGCGGACGTGCCGGTGCGGGTGGCGACCACGGTCATCTCGCACGAGTCGGCGGCGGCGGCGCGCTTGAGGCCGCGCACGGCGTCGGCGCGACGGGCCAGGGTGCCGGCGACGTCGTCGCCCAGCTCCAGCAGGTCGAGCAGCGCCGGGGCCTCGACCGTGACGCCGGCCTGGGTGACGCGGCCGGTGGCGGGGTCGAGCTCGAGGTCGTACTCGCCGGACTTGCCGATCGCCACGACGTCGAGGCCGACCGCGCTGACCCAGTCGACCAGGCGCAGCAGGTTGGCGGGCTGGTCGCCGTCGCCGGGCAGGTAGCTGAGGCCGTTCGCGGCGGCGCGCGCGCCGAGGTCGGCGCCCACGACGGTGTCGACCTCCTTGCTCACCATGACCACGTGCGTGCCGTGCTCGAGCGCGGCCGCGGCGTAGCCGAAGCCGGCTGCGACACGGCCGCAGGCCTCGACCAGGACGTCGACGCCGGTCCAGTCCAGGGCGTCGGCCGAGGCCACCAGCGCGATGCGGTCCTGCTGGACCAGGCGCGCCGTGCCGGCCGGGTCGGCCGACTCGGCGACGCGCTCGGCCGGGTAGCCCAGCTCGTCGAGCATGCGCCGCACGCCGGCGACGTCGGGGTCGACCAGCACCGCCGGGCGAATCTCGGGCGTCAGCGCGAGCTGCGCCAGGAACGTGCGCCCGTAGCCGCCGTTCGCACCCGTCAGGGCGACGCGGAGCGGGGCTCGCGTCCGGGAGACGTGATTGAGGATCACCGTTGTTCCGATCGTCGTGCACCCGCTCGGCGTTCGAGCGGGCTGGCGGCAACTGTGCCACAGTTTCTAACATCGTCCAACTTCGCATCAAATACTCACACGGTGTGAGAAGATCTGAGCATGCTCGGATCCATCGCCGACGACTTCACCGGCGCCACCGACCTCGCGACCATGCTGCGCACGTCCGGTCACCGCGTCTCCGTGGTGATCGAGGACGGCACGCTCTCCCCCGCCCAGCTCGCCGAGGTCGACGCCGTGGTGGTCGCGCTCAAGACGCGCACCGCGCCGCGCGCCGAGGCGGTCGCCGCCTCGCTCGACGCGGTGGCCCGCCTGCGCTCGTGGGGCGCCGACCGCTTCTACGTGAAGTACTGCTCCACGTTCGACTCGACCGACGAGGGCAACATCGGTCCGGTGCTCGACGCGGTGGCGGACACCGTGGGCGCGGACCGCGCCGTCGTCGTGCCCTCGCTGCCCGCCAACGGGCGCACGGTCTACCAGGGGCACCTCTTCGTGGGCGCCGACCTGCTGGAGAACTCCTCGATGCGGGACCACCCGCTGACCCCCATGACCCGCTCGCGCGTCGCGGACCTGCTGCGCCCGCAGACGCCGCACGACGTCGGCGAGGTGCCGCTCGCCGCGGTGCGGCAGGGGGCCGACGCCGTCCGGGACGCGCTCGACGCCTCGGCCGCGCGGTACACGGTGGTCGACGCGATCACCGACGACGACCTGGTGACGATCGGTGCCGCCACGGCGGCCGACGTCCTGGTCTCGGGTGGTTCGGGCCTGGCACTCGGTATCCCCGGCCCGCGGCTGCCCGACGCCCTGTGGTCGGCCCCGGCGTCCGGCCGTGGCGCCGTCCTGTGCGGCAGCGTGTCGGCGACGACGCTCGCCCAGATCGCGCACGCCGCGCGGACGCAGCCGGTGCGGCTGATCGACGTCGCGGCCGCGGTCGCCGACGAGCAGGCGACGATCGCCGCGCTCGCGGCGTGGGTCGAGGAGCAGTCCCCGGACGCGCACCCCGTGGTGTGCGCGGCGCGCGAGCGCTCCGACGTGCGCTCCGACCTGGACGGCGTCGAGGTGGCGCCGGTGGTCGAGCGGGTGCTCGCCGGGGTGGCCCGACTGCTCGTGGAGCGCGGGCTGGTGACGGCCCTGATCGTCGCGGGCGGCGAGAGCAGCGGCGCCGTGGTGCGGGCGCTCGGCGTCGGCGCGCTGCACATCGGGCCGGAGCTGGCTCCCGGGGTCTGCTGGGCGGCGGGCGACGTCGACGGCAGCACCGACAAGAACGTGGCGCTCGCGCTCAAGAGCGGCAACTTCGGCGGCGAGGACCTGTTCACCCAGGCGTGGGAGGTGCTGGCATGAGCCTCTCGACCGACCCCGCCGCCCAGGTGACGGGCCCGGTGGCCGCGCTGATCGCGGCCGGCCGCCAGCTCGTGGAGGCGGGCCTGAGCCCCGGCAGCAGTGGCAACGTGAGCGTGCGCGACGGCGACCGCGTCCTGATCAGCGGCACGGGCACCTCGCTCGGCCGGCTGACGCCGGACGGCATCGCCGAGGTCTCGCTCGACGGCACGCACCTGGGCGGCGCGCGGTCCTCCAAGGAGACGCCGCTGCACACCGCGTTCTACCGGCGCGAGGACGGCTACCGCGCGGTGGTGCACGTGCACTCCCCGCACGCCGTCGCGCTGGCCTGCCTCGCCCCGTGGGCCGCGCACAACGCGGTGCCGCCGCTCACGCCCTACTTCGTGATGCGGGTCGGGCAGGCGCCCCTGCTGCCCTACCGGCACCCGGGCGACCCGGCACTGGGCGACGACCTGCTGGCCGCGCCGTGGCCGCTGCGCGCCGCGCTGCTCGCCAACCACGGCGCCGTCGTCGCCGGGGCGAGCCTGGACGAGGCGGTCGACCGCGCCACGGAGCTGGAGGAGGCGTGCCGGATCGCGCTGCTCACGGCGGGTTCGGAGCGCCGCGAGCTGGCCTCGGACCGCATCCGCGAGCTGGCCGACCGGTGGGGCAGCCCATGGACCCCGGAACCCTAGACTGACGCGCAGGAGGCGATGATGGCGAAGACGACGGCGCTGATCCCGGAGCAGCGCAGGCAGCAGATCCTGCGGCACCTGCGCACGGAGCAGGTGCTCAGCTACCGGCAGATCACCGAGCTGCTCGGCATCAGCCAGATGACCGCGCGCCGGGACGTGGCGCTGCTCGCCGAGCAGGGCCGGGTGCGCGCGACGCAGGGCGGCGCCACCCTGGTGACCCGGCTGCTGAACGAGCCCCGGCGCGCCGAGAAGGCGGTGACCGGCCTCGCGGAGAAGACCGCGATCGCCCGCGCCGCGGCCGAGATGGTCACCGACTCGATGACGCTCTACCTCGACGCCGGCACCACGGTGCAGGCGATGCGCCCGTTCCTGGAGGAGCGCACCGGGCTCACGGTCGTCTCGAACGACCTCAGCACGGTACTCGCGTTCCTCGACCACCCCAGCGTGGACCTGATCAGCGTGGGCGGTCGCGTGGACCCCGACAACCAGTCGACGATCGGCCGGCTCGCCGCGCTGACCCTGGCGGAGCTGTCGCTGGACATCGCGTTCCTGTCGTCGAGCTCGTGGGACGCGCGGCACGGTGTCACGACGCCGGTCGAGGCCAAGATCGAGGCGAAGCGCGCGGCCATGGCGTCGGCGACCACGACCGTGCTGCTCGCCGACAGCGGCAAGTTCGGCAGCTACGCCAAGTACCGGGTGCTGTCGCTGGACGAGCTCGACACGGTGGTCTGCGACCTGGCGCTCGACGACGCGGACGCCGAGCGCATCGAGGCCCTGGGCGTCGACGTCGTCCGCGCCCCGCTCACCTGACCCCCGCGATAGCCTGGGTGAATCGCCACCACCGACGACGGCACGACGCGCCCCGGGACCGCGGGCGAGCTGCTGACCCTCGCGGTCGGCGACCTGGTGCGCCGGATCCACGACGACGTCCCCGCGGCGCTGGCGGACGAGCCCGACGCCGTGCACCGGCTGCGCACGTCTGTCCGGCGCCTGCGCAACGTGCTGGCCGCGTTCCGCCGGTACCTCGACCGGGACGCCGCCGCCGCGCTCCGCTCCCGGCTCAAGGAGCTCGGCGACGTGCTGGGCAAGGCGCGCGACCTGGAGGTGCGGGCGCAGCAGGCCGCCGCGGCGTCCGACGCCGCGGGCCTGGACGACGACGCCCGGTCCGCTCTCGTCGACCCGCTGCGGGCTGCCCACCTGCATGCCCACGCGGAGGCGGTGCGCTGGGTCCGGTCGGAGCGGAGCCGCGACCTCGACCGGCTGCTGGCCGAGTGGGCGACCCGGCCCCGGCTCGGCGACCGGGCGGCGCAGCCGGCCAGGAAGGCGGCCCGCCGGACGGTGCGGCGGCAGGCACGGCGCACCCTCGACGCCGCGCCGCGGCTCGCGGACCCCGAGGCCGCCCACGAGCTGCGCAAGGCGGCGCGCCGGCTGCGGCACACCTGCGACGCCGTCACCCGCGAGCCGGTCCGGCTGCTGGGTGACAGGACCAAGGCCCTGGGCGACGTCGGCCACCGGATCCAGTCCGTGCTGGGCGACCACCGCGACGCCCTGCTCCTCGCCGAGCACGTCCGCGACCACGCCCGGGTGCGCACGGACGACTCCCGCGCGTACGACGACGTCGTGGACCTGTGCCAGGGCCGCGCCCTGTCCGCCCTGGCGGCGCTCCCGGCCACGCTGGGCGACCTGGAGCGCCGGGCCAGGGCCTAGCGGATCGTCGACTTCGGTCGGTTGCTCTGAGATCGGTCCATCGATGGACCGATCTCAAAGCAGGCGACCGATCTCACGACCCGGGGCCGTCAGGGTCAGGGGTCCCCACCGCCGCCGCCAGTCGCTCCGCGAGCGTCGCCACCGCCGCCCGCAGCTCCGGGCCGTCCTCGACCCGGAAGGCGAACGGCACGCTCGCCAGCCACTCCTGCGCGTACATCGCGGGGTTGCGGGTGGTGCCCGTCAGCACGCACCGGTCCTCCCCCACGGCTTCGAGGCGCCCCATCTGCGCGCCGATCCACGGGGCGACGTCCGCGAGCGGGGCGTCGAACACGACCCTCGTGGTGAACTGCCAGCCGGTGCCGAGGTGCTGCTCCAGCGCCGCGACGGGGTCGAGGTCGGCGGGCGGCTCGAACGGCCGGTCCGTGTGCTCGACGGCGACGACCCGGTCCACGCGGTAGGTGCGCACGGCGTCGGCGCGGTGCGAGTGGCACAGGAGGTACCAGCGCCCGTACCGGACGACGACGGCCCAGGGGTCCACCTCGGCGACCCACTCGCTGCCGGACTCGCCACGGTAGGTGACCAGCACGCGCCGTCGGGCGGCGACGGCGGCGACGAGCTCGCTGGTGACGGCCGTGTCCGGGCGGGCCGCATACCGGTCCGGGGCCGCGGACGCGTGCTCACGCAGGGTGGCGGCCTGCCGGCCGACGTCCTCGGGCAGCGCGCGGATGACCTTGCCGAGCGCGGTGCTGACGAGGTCGTCGGCCTCGGGGTGGCTGTCGAGCACGGCCATGACCAGGCCGAGCGCCTCGGTCTGCGTGAACGTGACCGGCGGGAGCCGGGTGCCGCGCCCGAGCCGGTAGCCGCCGTGCGGCCCCCGGGCCGAGGTGACGGGGATCCCCGCCTCCCGCAGGATCTCGACGTACCGGCGGGCGGCCCGCTCCGTGACGCCGAGCCGGTCGCCGAGCTCGTCCGCCGTCGTGCCCGGGCGCGTCTGCAGGATCTCCAGGGCGCGCAGCGCGCGGGCGGTGGGGCTGGTCTCGGACGGCACGTCTGCAGGCTAGACCTCGGCGAGCGAGTGGGCCGCGCCCGGGTGAGGGTGAAAAGACCCGACGGAAGGAGACGCTCGTGGCCAGCATCACGAAGTCGATCGACGTGGAGGTGCCCGTGCGCACCGCCTACAACCAGTGGACGCAGTTCGAGCAGTTCCCACGGTTCATGGAGGGCGTTCAGGAGATCCGTCAGCTGGACCCGACCCATACGCACTGGAAGACCTCGGTGGGCGGGGTCGAGCGCGAGTTCGACGCCGAGATCACCGAGCAGCACCCGGACGAGCGGGTCGCCTGGGCCAGCAGGACCGGGCCGCAGCAGGCCGGTGTGGTCACGTTCCACCGGCTCCAGGACGACGAGACGCGCGTCACGGTGCAGCTCGACTGGGCACCGGAGGGCGCCACGGAGAAGGTGGGCAGCGCCCTGAACTTCGACGAGCGCCAGGTCCAGGGCGACCTCGCCCGGTTCAAGGAGTTCATCGAGTCGCGGGGCGGTGAGACCGGAGCCTGGCGCGGCGACGTGAGCTGACCGAACGTCCGCGGCCGCGGGCGAGGGCAAGGAAGGAGAACGGCATTTGGGCGCCTTCCTCCCCCA
>NZ_JBHWLR010000002.1:454560-457217 GCF_042731755.1 Promicromonospora sp. NPDC059942 | reverse complement strand
CCCGCAGGATCTCGACGTACCGGCGCGCGGCCGCGTGGTCACCCGGTCAGCGCACGACGTCGAAGATCTGCTTCTGGATGCCGTTCTTGTACGCCTCGTGCTCGACGAGCCGAAACTTCTGCGCGGGCTTGTCGGTGTCGCTGAACAGCGGCTTGCCCTGGCCCAGGAGCACCGGGAAGACCAGCAGGTGGTAGGAGTCGACGAGCCCCGCGTCGGCGAGCGCCCGGGTCAGCGACACGCTGCCGTGCACCTGGATCTCGCCGCCGTCGGTCTCCTTGAGCCGGGCGACGTCGTCCAGCGAGCGCAGGATGGTGGTCTCGCCCCAGCTGTCGGTCAGGTCCGCGTCGGTGAGGGTCGTGGAGACGACGTACTTGGGCAGCTCGTTGTAGCGCGTGAACTCGGCCATGTCGGGCCACACGGGCGCGAACATCTGGTAGCTGGTGCGGCCGAGCAGCAGCGCGCCGGCCTCCTCCTGCTCGCGGCCCTTGAGCTCGTAGGCCTCGGGGACCATGTCCACGGTCTTGAAGGTCCACGCGGTGTCGTGCAGCTCGGGGTCTCCCCCGGTGGGGTCGACCTTGCCGTCGAGCGAGACGAAGTGCGTGGCGACGATGGTGCGCATGCGGTGGATCTCCTGTCGTGGTGGCCGCGCGGTGCGGCGTCCTGCGGGCTGGGTGCTGCGGGGCCTGGCTCTACGGGGATGGACGGGAGCGTGGCAGCAAAATCATCGGCTCCGCGCACGATTTTTTATCCGGAAGCGGAACGTCCGGAACCGGTCCTACCGTTGGTGACGTCGGCATCGCGCCGCACCACGGATCAGCACGATTACGGGAGAGAATCATGGACATCCTGCTCATCGGCGGCCTCTGGCTCGACGGTTCGGCCTGGGACGACGTCGTCCCGCAGCTCGAGGCGCTCGGCCACCGGGCCGTGCCGATCACGCTGCCCGGCCAGGGCGACGGCCGGGCGGACGCCACGCTGGCCGACCAGGTGGCCACCGTGGTCGCTGCCGTGGACGCGGCGTCCGGCAGGCCGCTCGTCGTGGGGCACTCCGCGGCGTGCACCCTGGCGTGGCTCGCGGCCGACGCGCGTCCCGAGCGGGTGGCCGGCGTGGTCCAGGTCGGTGGCTTCCCGTGGGGCGGCGGCAAGCCCTACGCCGACCTGTTCGAGGTCGTCGACGGCGCCATGGCGTTTCCCGGCTGGGAGCCGTTCGAGGGCCCGGACTCGGCGGACCTCTCCGCAGAGGCCCGGGCCGCCTTCTCGGCCAGGGCCGTCCCGGTCCCCGAGGGGGTCGCCCGCGGCGTGGTGCACCTGAACGACGAGCGCCGGTTCGACGTGCCCGTGGTGGTCGTGTGCCCCGAGTTCACGCCCGCCCAGGCGCAGGAGTGGATCGACGCCGGCGACGTCCCCGAGCTCGCGCGCGCCAAGCACGTCGACCTGGTCGACATCGACTCGGGCCACTGGCCCATGTTCACGCGGCCGGCGGAGCTGGCGCGCGTCCTGGCGGACGCGGCCGCGACGGTGTGACGACGGCGGTGTGACGGCGTCGCCGCCGGACGACGGCGGCCCGGCGCCCTCACGGCGCGGTGACCAGCTCCTGCGGGAGCACCACCGCGTCGACGAGGGCGCCGTTGCGCCACACCGTCACCTCGGTGCGCCGCCCGATGGCGTCGCCCACCATGAGGCGCTGCACGGCCGTGGTCGTCACGACGGTCGCGCCGTCGATCGCCACGAGGATGTCGCCGCGCCGGATCCCCGCGAGGTCGGCCGGGGACCGCGCGATGACCTGCGCCACCTGCATGCCGGTCCGGGAGCCGACCCGTTCCGCGACCGGCTCGGGCAGCACCACCTGCGCCCCGGCGATGCCCAGCCACGCGCGCCGCACGCGGCCGTCGCGGACCAGGGTGTCGATGATGGCCCGGGTTGTGGCGTTGACCGGCACCGCGAGCCCCAGGCCGATGCCCGCCACGGCGGTGTTGACGCCGACGAGCCGGCCCGCCGTGTCCGCGAGCGCTCCCCCGCTGTTGCCCGGGTTGAGCGCCGCGTCGGTCTGCACCACCTCGTCGATGATCCGGCCGGCACCGGTCGGCAGGGACCGGCCGAGCGCGGACACGATCCCGGCCGTGACGCTGCCCGCCAGCCCCAGCGGGTTGCCGAGGGCCACCACGAGCTGGCCGACCCGCAGGCCGGCGGCGTCCCCGAGGGGCAGGGCGGGCGGCACGTCGTCGTCCGCCCGCAGCACCGCGAGGTCGGACAGCGGGTCCCGCCCGATCACCCGCGCCGCGACCTCCGAGCCGTCGGAGAAGGCGGCGCGGACGTTCGTGGCCGACTCGACGACGTGCGCGCTCGTGAGCAGCAGCCGGTCGCCCGGGATGACCGAGGCGCTCCCGGCCCCGGCCCCACGCGCCGTCCGCACCGAGACCGCCGCGACCGACGGCAGGACGGCGTCGACCACGCGCACGATCGACGCCGAGTAGGCGTCCAGTGCCTCCTGATCGTCCATAGGTCCCATCACACACCGCGCGGCGCGGTCCGGGGAGGGGATTCGCCACGGGCAGACAGGGCCGGGCTGCTTCTCTTTGAGGCCCGGGTTTCTTTTCTTTTTTGTTCCCCCAAACAAAAAAAACCAGGGCTCAAAAAAAACGGTCAACCCGGCCGAT
>NZ_JBHWLR010000002.1:398816-454550 GCF_042731755.1 Promicromonospora sp. NPDC059942 | reverse complement strand
GGCGAAGGGGGAGGGGGGGGAGGGGCGGTTTCTTTGTGGGGCGGGGGTTTCTGGGGGTGGCGGCTCCAAAAGGCGAAGAAACCCGGGCCTCAAAGAGAATGGTCAGCCGGGCCGGTCACGTTTTCGGCCCGGTCCCGGTCAGGTGTGCGGACCCGCGACGCGGGCCGTCACCCTCACCAAGGAGAGCACACACATGGACGCCAGGATCGACTTCTTCGGTAACCCCTTCGCCGGAAAGGTCCTGCGGCACATCAACTCCGCGAACCAGCTCGTCGTGGACTCGACCCTGCCCGCCGTCACCCAGGAGCTCGTGAAGATCCGAGCGAGCCAGATCAACGGCTGCGGCTTCTGCACCGACATGCACACCAAGGACGCCGCGGCCGCGGGCGAGACGCAGCTCCGGCTGAACCTGGTCGCCGTCTGGCGCGAGGCGACCGTCTTCACCGAGGCCGAGCGGGCCGCGCTGGAGCTGACCGAGGAGGGGTCGCGCCTGGCCGACGCCGCGGGCGGCGTCTCCGACGAGACGTGGGCCCGGGCCGCCGCGCACTACGACGAGGACCAGCTCGCCGCGCTGATCTCGCTGATCGCGATCATCAACGCCTACAACCGGATCAACGTGATCAACCGGCAGCCCGCCGGGGACTACGTGCCCGGCCAGTTCTGACGGTTCCGCGAGGCCCGTCCGGCCCGGCGGCGTCGGACGGCGGCGTCGGACGGCGACGTCGGACGGCGACGTCGGACGGCGACGTCGGACCGTGACGTCGGACCGCTGCGTCGGACCGGACCTGCGGACGGAACTCCCCTTTGAGGCCCGGGTTTCTTCGCTCTGACGGTACCCAGAGCGAAGAAACCCGGGCCCCAAAGGGGAGTCGGTCGGCCCCGCCGCGGCGTCCCCGCGTCCGCCCGGGCTTGACTCTGCCCCCAGGGCATGGTTTGGACTGCTGTCGTCGGCGGTCCCGCCGACGGACCGAGAGGAGCGGACAGTGGCCTGGAGCACCCGCCAGCTCGCGGAGATCGCGGGGACCACGATCAAGGCCGTCCGGCACTACCACGAGATCGGCCTGCTGGACGAGCCCGCCCGCCGGTCCAACGGGTACAAGCAGTACGAGACCGCGCACCTCGTGCGGCTGTTGCAGATCAAGCGGCTGAGCGACCTCGGGGTGCCGCTCGCGCAGATCGCCACGATGGGGCGCGCCGACCAGGACCCCGACGAGGCGCTCCGCGTGCTCGACTCCGAGCTGGAGGCGACGATCACCCGGCTCCAGCGCGTCCGGGCGGAGCTGGCGGTGATCCTGAAGCACCGCGCACCGGCGGAGGTGCCGACGGGGTTCAGCGCCGTCGCGCGCGACCTGACCGACGTGGACCGCTCGATGCTGATGATCTACGCCCAGGTGTTCGACGACGACGCCATGGACGCGCTGCGCGACCTGCTGAACGACCAGCCGCACACCGACGCGGACGACCAGTTCGAGGCGCTGTCCGCCGACGCGGACCGGGCGACCCGGCAGGCACTCGCCGAGCGCATCGCGCCCATCCTGCAGCGGCAGGTCACGGCCTATCCCGCGCTCGGCGACGCAGAGTCTCACGCGCTGCACGGCCCCGGCCTGACGGGGTGCGCCGTGGTGGAGGCGCTGCGCGAGTTCTACAACCCGGCCCAGCTCGAGGTGCTCTACCGCGCGCACCTGATCGTCACCGGAGAGACTGACGAACGGCTCGACGCCGAGGAGCTCGTCGTGGACCGGACGCCCCGCCCCTGAGACGACCGGCCACCGCACGGCACCGCCGACCCTGACCAGCAGGCCCCGCCAGTAGGCCCACCAGCAGGCCCCGCCAGTAGGCCCACCAGCAGGCCCCGACCAGCCGACCCCGACGAACGGACGAGACGTTGACCGCACCGACCACGCCCGAGCCCGAGCTGATCGCCGAGGACCTGCTCCTGCTGCTGTTCGACCCCCGGTCGGGCACCATCGCCGGCGAGAACACCCTCTTCTACACCCTGGGGGGCGCGGTGCTCACCGAGCTCGCGCTGGCCGAGCACGCCGAGATCGACGGCCGGCCCACCCTGACCGGCCCGCGCGTGAGCGCCGTCGCCGGCAACCCGCCCGCCGACCCGCTGCTGCACGCGTGGTGGGAGCCGCTCGTCGGGAAGCCGCGCGGCGCGCAGACCTTCATCGCCGAGGTGGGCCCGCTGCTGCGCGGGCCGCTGCTCGACCGGCTCGTCGAGCGCGGCCACATCGGCCGCGAGAAGCGCAAGGCCCTCGGGTTCATCCCCTCGACGACCCTGACCGACGGCGGCACGCCCCGCCGCGCGGAGCTCGTCGCCGCCGTCCGCCCCGTGCTGGCCGACGGCGCCGAACCGGACCCGCGCACCGCCGTGCTCGCGGCCCTGCTCTCGGCCAGCGGCAGCCTGCCGACGCTGCACCGCGACATCCCCTGGTCGGGCGCCGTCTACACGCGCGGCAAGGAGCTGGAGAGCGGCGACTGGGGTGCCTCCGCCGCGGGCGAGGCCGTGCTCAGGACCACGATCGCGGTCGCCACCTCGACCGCGGCCATCGCGATCGCGACCGTCCAGAACAACTCCTGACACCTCGTTGAGTGCTGGCTATCTGCGGGCCGAACGGCAGTTGGCCCGCAAATAGCCCGCACTCAACGAAGGGGGTGGGGGCGGATGGGGTGCAGCGCTGCCGTTCGGACCTCCAGCTGCGGGGTGGCGGACGACGGGCGGACGCGCGCGTCGACGTGGATGCCGGACGACGGCGACCAGGCGAACGCGCGCAGCCACAGGCCGCCCGCGCGGATCTCGGCGCGGTACGGCGCGAGGTCGACGTCGAACCGGCGGCCGGACCAGAACTGGTCGGCGATCAGCAGGTCGCCGGCGTAGGCGCGGATCGTGTCGCCCGTCCAGTCGAGGCTCAGCAGCACCCGCTCGGCGTCCTCGAAGACGTCGTCGGGGACCGGCACCTCGACGGGGACGAGCGCCGCGAAGTCGGCGTCGTCCGGGGCCGACAGCCGGCCGGCGCTGCCGCCCGTGCGCACCGGCGCCACCACCGCCGCGGCGAACCGGGGTGCGGCGAGCGGTCGGGACAAGGCCTCGCCCGGGACCACGTACCGCGCGAACAGCGAACCCTCCCCGGGCACGCGCGCATGCTCGCCCGTGGGCAGCGGCGGCAGGACGTCGACGGCGCGGTCCTCGGCGTGCGGGACGACGCGGAACGTCTCGCCGTCGAAGTACCCGCTGCCGTCCCACAGCACGACGGACTCGCGCCCGTCGATCGCCCCCTGCCACACGGTGTCCGCCACGGCCGGCGGCAGGAAGACGAGGGTCGTGTCGCCGACGACGACCTCGGCGGCGAGCCCCGGCGCGGCCGTCGGCGTCGCGACGACGCGGGTGCCCGATCCCAGCGGCTCCACCCGGAGGATCTCCGCTCCCCGGATCTCCTCCGCGGCGACCCCCTCGATCTGCAGCTCGACGTCGACGCCGTCGGTGGTCGCGAACAGGAAGACCGGGCCGCGCTCGGTGTCGAGGCGCGTGATCGGCTGCGCCGGCACGGTGAGCGCCGGGACCGAACCGAACCGCTGGCGCAGCGGCCAGGCCGCATGCACCCCGGAGCGCAGGGTGGTGGCCGCGGTCGGGACGGTCACGCGGTGCGGGCCGAGGTCGACGTCGAACCGCACCCCCTCGACGTCCGCGAGCGCCGCGACCGCGGGCTGGTGGTTGTTGACGAAGAGGTAGCCGCGCTCGCCGTCGCCCCGGACGGACCAGCGCACGACGCCGTCCGGGCTGCCGAGCCCGCCCCCGCCGTCCGGCAGCACCACCGGGTAGGTCGCCAGGTCCGGCCCGAACGCCTGAAGGAACAGGTGCTGGCGGCGCAGCCGGTGGTAGTGCGGGCGCTGCTGGCCCGCCGCGCCGACGGGCGCCCAGAAGTCGTAGTCGCGCACGGGCAGGTCGTTGGGGTACCCGGTCGCGTGCGACTCCTGCGTGGTGGAGCGGTCGCCGAGCACCTGGGTGCCGCCGTGGTAGAGGTAGTAGCCCTGCCACGCCGAGCCGCTGCCGAGCTTCGTGAGGGCGAGCGCCGCGACGTCGTCGGCGTCCACGTGGGGGCGCCGGTGGTAGGCGACCTGCATGCCGCCGCCGAGCTCACAGGTGGCGAACGGCCACGGGTCGGCGGCGCCGTCGGCCGCCCGGTCCGGGGCGGGGCCGTCGCGCAGGTCGGCGCCGACGGTGAGGTCGTCGCGCACGGTGCTGAACGTGTAGTGCAGCGCCCCGAAGTCGGGCCACCCGGTGGTCGACTCCTCCCAGAAGCCGTCGGAGTACCCCGCGTACACGGGGAGCACGCGGCCGCGTGGCAGGCGGGCGCCGCCCCAGCCCGTCGCGAGCCACAGGGGCGCGCGCAGGCCGGCGTCCTCGGCGAGGTCGCGGAGCGTCGCGAGGTGCTCGGGCTGGTCGTAGAGCTCGTTGTCCACCTGGATGCCGAGCACCGGACCGCCGGGCTGCCCGGGTGCGTGCAGCAGGCCGCGCACCTGCTCCGCGATCGCGGCGTACCAGCCGCGGACGAGCTCGACGTAGGCGGGGTCGTTGGTGCGGTGCGCCACGGGAAGGTCCTGCAGCCAGTCCGGGAAGCCGCCGTTGCGCGTCTCGCCGTGTGCCCAGGGGCCGATGCGGAGCACGACGTCGAGGCCGGCTCGGCCCGCCGTCTCGACGAAGCGGCGCAGGTCGCGCGGCCCGTCCCAGCGCACCTGCCCGCGCACCTCCTCGTGGACGATCCAGAGGAGGTAGGTCGCCACCACGGTCACACCCCCGGACCGCATCGTGCGCAGCTCGGTCTCCCACCGTTCGGGGCGGTCCCGGCTGAAGTGGTACTCGCCCATGACGGGGAACCAGGGCCGCCCGTCCCGCTCGACGTACCGGTCGGTCACGCGCACGGGGTCCGGGGTGCCGGCGGGGTCGCCGAGGTCCAGCGGCGCCGGCCGCACGGGCGGCGCCGCCGGGACACGGACGCGGCGGACGGTCGGCTGCACGGGTTGCGGGCTCACCCACGCGACCCTACGAAGGGGCGGCGCGCCGCGACATGCACAGATCGACGCCGCGCCTGGACGATCGCGCGACGGCGCCCTCGACCGCGGGCGCGACCGGCCCGCGGTCCCGCCCGGTCAGCCCGCCTCGTCGACCGGCGTGAGCCGCACGAGCGGCTCGGGGCTGTGCACACCCCGCGGCTTGTAGCCGAGGGAGTCGGCGACGCCGAGGTAGTCGGCCAGGTACCAGACGATGCTCAGCCACATCTCGGTGCCCTGCAGCCCGGGGACGCCGTCGGGCCCGTCGCCGCGCGGGGCGAACGCGATACCCGCGCCGTCGGCCCAGGTCTCCAGCGCCCGGTCGAGCTGCTCGCGCGCCCAGGCCTCGCCCTCGGCGCGGCGGTGCGCGGTCTGCTTCGCCGCGAGCCAGAGCGGGTGCACGATGTCGAGGACGTTGCACGCGGTCCAGCCCTCGGGGGTCGCGAGCACGGGGTCGGCCGCGTGCTCCAGCACCGTGTCGACCGCCGCCTCGGGATGGGGCAGCGGCAGCCCGAACTGCGCGTACGAGCCGCGGGTCAGGCGGTAGAACCCGTTGACCGCCTGGAGCCAGCGCGGCGCGGGCTGCGGCGCGCCCCACAGGCCCGTGGCCGGGTTCGCCCGCGCGGTCAGCCAGCCGAGCAGGCCGTACAGCGGGCCGACGCCGCCGTCGGGCAGCTCCTCGGCGAAGTCGGTGATGTTGAGGGCGCAGGCCGTGGCCAGGGAGTCGACGGCGGCGCCGCTCCCCCAGGCCTGCGCGCCCCAGTCGCGCGCCTCCAGGGCGGCGACGACGTCGCGGTCGCCCAGCGCGTGCACCGCACGGACCGGGTGCGGCAGCCGTGCGCCGAGCAGCCGCACCGCGTAGCCGACGCTGAGCACGTGGTAGGCGGCGTCGCCGTCCGTGGGCGAGAGGGGCTCGCCCGAGCTACCGCCGCCCGACAGGCCCGCGTCCGACAGGTCGCCCTCCGGGATCAGCCCGGTCGCGGGGTCCTGGCGGGCGGTGAGCCGTTCGACCAGGTCGGCGGCCTCGAACCCGGGCGGCGGGGTGCCGAGCAGCAGGTCGGCGACCTCGACGGCGTCCGCCCAGGGCCGCACGGCCGGGACGAGCGGGCCCGCCAGGGCGGACGGCCGGTCCACGAACCGGCCGTCCTCGAAGCAGCGCGCCAGCACGTCGCCCGCCTGCTCGCGGGCGCGGTCGCCGAAGGCGGCCAGCCGGGCCCCCAGGTCCGGAGCCGGCTTGCCCTGGGTCTCCGCGCGCCGGTCGCGCAGCACGCGCGCGGGGTTGCCCGCGACCACGGCCCAGTCGGGCACGTTCTTGGTGACGACGGCGCCGGCCGCGACGACGACGTGGTCGCCGACGGTCACGCCGTCCAGGATCGTGGCGTTCGAGCCGATCCAGACGTCGTCGCCGATGGTGATGCCCTTGCTCCAGGTGCCCTGCTGGAAGACCGGCCGGTCGTTGGCCATCTGGTGGTTGAACCCGAGGATCGAGGTGTGCGCGCCGATCCGCACGCCGTCGCCCATCCGGATCTCCCCGCGGACGACGGCGAACGGGTTGACCGAGCAGTCCGCCCCGAGCGTCAGGTCGCCCGACAGGTAGGCCAGCGCCGCGACGTAGGTGCGGTCGCCGAGGGCGAGCCGGTCGCAGTAGACCGCGGCGTTCGGGGCGACGAAGACGCCGGCGCCGAGCTGCGCCCCGGCGTCGGTCAGCTCGCGCTGCCGGGCCGCCTGCGCCTCGCCCTCCGCCGAGGCCGGGTCGTACTCCCAGGGGAGAAAGTCGACACGTCGGACGCCTTGGGCCGCTGAGTGATCCACGCCGCAAGCCTATCCACGTGCCGGAGCGCCCTCCGGGACCCGCAGCAGCGCCAGCGGGACGTGGTGCTGCCCCGCGTGCACGTCCCGGTCGCGCAGCGAGCCCTGCGAGACCGGCCGGGGGAACGAGATCTTGACGACGTCGAGCGACGGGATCCGGAAGATCCGCACCGTGCTCGCCTCGACCCCGTACAGGCCGGCGACGACGTCCTCGTTGACGAACTCCTCGTCGGCCACGACGCGGTAGCCGGCGGCGTCGCGCATGAAGAGCTCCATCGTGACCCAGAACGGGCCGGCGTTCTTGGACCGCACCTCGTGGGCGAGGTCGGCGATCGTGGGCGGCAGACCAGGGGCACTGGTCAGGGGCTCGGTCATCGCTGCACTCCGTACTCGATGCGGAACAGGCTGGTCGGCGTGGGGCTGTCCACCACGTGGTTGAGCACGAACTCGTAGGCGGCGCCGCGCTCGACCTCGGCGGGCGACGTGGGGAACGCGAGGCTGGGCAGGTAGCCCATGGCGGGCGTCGGCAGGTGCAGCATCAGGGGGTTGACGAGCTTGGCGACGGCCGTCGCCGTGGCCTGGTCGGCGGCGTCGACCAGCAGCATCACGCCCACCTCGCGCGGCGGACCGCTCTCGGGCTCCAGATCGTCCAGCACCGCGTCGTGCCCGTACAGGCGCAGGTCGAACGCGTACTCGTCGTCGGCCAGGCCCAGGGTGCCACTCACCCACTGCCGGATCATGGTGCGCATCAGGTCGGCCCAGGCGTCGATGTCCCGCAGGATCAGCGGGTCCCGGACGGCCGTGAACGACATGGTCTGGTAGCCCGTGATCCGGGCGCCCTCCAGCTTGACCGTGTGCTGGTCGGCGACGTGGAACCGCGAGCCCTCGACCCGGACGGTCCGCTCGTCGAGCGCCGTGTAGACGGCGTCGCGGACGTCGAGCGTGCCGTCGGGCTCGCGCATCTGGAACGGGTCGACCGTCTCGTAGAGCATGTGGGCCGCGACCGTCCGCGGCGTGCACGCCGTCTCGGGGTCCAGGGGCTCGATGGTGAACCCGCCTGCGTCGATCGTCGTGTACACCCCGCCCGTGCGGGGGTTGGTCGTGGCCTGCCCGCCGCACTCGACGATCTTCGCGGCGTGCCAGGTGGGGCCGGCCGGCATCCCCTTGAGCAGCGGGTACGCCGCGGCGAGCGCCGTGTCGGTGGCCCGGCCCGCGAGGATCACCTGCGCCCCGGCCTCCAGGGCCTCGACGATCGGCTCGTGGCCCATCATGCCTACGACGTGGGTGCAGTCCTCCAGGGTCTCGGCGCTCAGCGCACCCAGGGGCGGCAGGGCGTGGATCCGCCCGGCGTCGAGGTGCTCCTTGAGGTCGGCGGCGTCCTGCTCGCTGTAGATCCGGGCGACCTTGAGGTCGAGCCCCTCCTCGGCCATCACCCCGGCCGCGAGCCCGGCCACCCAGTCCACCCCGGCGTCGGTCCCGCTGGTGCCGCACGAGCCGATGATGAGCGGCACGTCGGCGCGGGCCGCCGCCTTGAGCAGGCTGCGCAGGTCACGGGCCACCGCCTGGGCGGCGGTCTTGGGGGTCGACGACCCCAGGTAGTAGGGGCCGGAGTCGGTGGAGCCGCCGTCCAGGGTGATCACGTCGACGCCGAGCGCGAGGCCGCGCTCGATCGTCGACTCGTCCCAGCCCGCGCCGAGCATGCCGCTCGGCGTCAGGATCCGGACGGAGCCGGTAGATGTGTTGGTGTCCATGGTTCTCGTCTCTGTCACGCGCCGGTGGGCGCTGCGGTTCGGGGCCGGGCAGATCAGCCCGGGATCGCGGCGAGGACGGCGTCCGTCATCTCCCGCGTGGTCGCGGTGCCGCCGAGGTCGGGGGTGCGCACGACACCGTCGGCCAGGACCGTCTCGATCCCGGTCATGAGGTCCCGTGCGGCAGCGGGCTGCCCCAGGTGGTCGAGCATCATCGACGCGGACCACAGGGCGCCCACCGGGTCGGCGATGCCCCGGCCCGCGATGTCGGGGGCCGAGCCGTGCACGGGCTCGAACATCGACGGGTGCTGGCGGGTGGGGTCGATGTTGCCGGCGGGGGCGATGCCGATGCTGCCCGCGACGGCGGCGGCGAGGTCGCTGAGGATGTCGCCGAACAGGTTCGAGGCCACGATCACGTCGTACGCCGCCGGGCGCAGCACGAGCTTGGCGGCCAGGGCGTCGATGTGCTCCTGCCGCCAGGTGACGCCGGGCTGCCGGGCGGCGCGCTCGCGGACGATCTCGTCCCAGAACGGCATGGTGTGCACGATGCCGTTCGACTTGGTCGCCGAGGTGACGTCGCCGCGCCGGGTCGCCGCGAGCTCGAACGCGTGGTCCACGATCCGGGTGACCCCGGGGCGCGTGAACACCGCCTCCTGGACGGCCAGCTCGTCGGGCAGGCCGCGGTTCAGGCGCCCGCCGATCTCGCTGTACTCCCCCTCGACGTTCTCCCGCACCACGACGAGGTCGACGGCGCCCGCGTCCCGCAGCGGGCCCGGCACCCCGGGCAGGACCCGGATCGGCCGCAGGTTGACGTACTGACGGAACCGCCGCCGGATCGGGATGAGCAGCCCCCACAGCGACACGTGGTCGGGCACGCCGGGCCACCCCACGGCCCCGAGCAGCACGGCGTCGTGCCCGGCGATCCGGTCGAGCCCGTCGTCGGGCATCATCGCGCCGGTGGCCAGGTAGCGGGTGCACGACCAGTCGAGGTGGTCGTAGCGCAGCACGAACCCGTGCCGGGCGGCGACCAGGTCGAGGGCCCGGAGGGCGGGCGGGATCACCTCGGTCCCGATCCCGTCCCCGGGGATCACCGCGATGCGGTACTCGGGTGGGCTGCTGGTCATGCGGTCTCCTCGGTGGTCGTCTCGTCGGTGGTCGTCTCGTCGGTCGTCGTCGCCGGGACGGCGAACAGGTGGGCGTTCACGGCGTGGCGGGGGCGGCCCGCGAGGGCCGCGACGAGCTCGGCCGCGCCCGCCAGGCCCGCGGCGGCGCGCGCCTGGGCGGTCTGCCCGGCGAGGTGGGAGTAGACGACGATGCCGTCCACGCCGCGCAGCGGGCTGTCCGCGGGGAGCGGCTCCTCGGTGACGACGTCGAGCGCGGCGCCGGCGATCTCCCCGGCGCGGACGGCGTCCGCGAGGGCCTGCTCCTGGACGACGGCGCCGCGGGCGGTGTTCACGAGCACCGCGGTGCGCTTCATCCGGCGCAGCTCGGCGGGTCCGACGAGGCCGCGGGTCCGGTCGGTCAGGGCGGTGTGGACGGAGACGTAGTCGGACCGGTCCAGCAGCTCGGGCAGCTCCACGAACTCGACAGGCCCCGCGGCGTCCGCGGTGCGCTCCGACTCGGGCACCCGCGTGGTGCAGAGCACCGTCAGGCCGAACGCCTTGGCGAGCGGCACGACGGCGCGAGCGGCCGCGCCGTAGCCGATCAGCCCGAGGGTGGCGCCGCGCAGCTCGTGCCCGTCGGCGCGCGGCCAGCCGCCGTCCGCCACGCCCCGGGCGCTCTGCACGAGGCCGCGGGCCGCGGCCAGGAGCAGGCCGAGCGTGTACTCCGCGACGGCGTTGGCGTTGATCCCGGGCAGGTTGCTGACCGTGACGCTGTGCCGGGCGGCGGCGGCCACGTCGATCGAGTCGTGACCCACGCCGGTGCGCACCACGACACGCAGGCGCGGGGCCCGGGAGAGCACGTCGGCCGTCATCGGCTCGTTGGCGACCAGGGCGGCGTCGACGCCGTCGAGCGCGGCGACCAGCTCCTCCGGGTCGCGGCGTCCGACGAGCGGCCGGTGCGTCGTCTCCAGGCCGGCGGCCCGCAGGTAGCGGTCGACGTCGTCGCCGGGGCGCAGGTAGTCGGTGGTGATCAGCACGCGGGTCATCGCTCACACCGCCTTCGTGGTGGCGGCACGCCGTTGCAGCGCCTCGACGCGGGCGACGGCGAGCACGCCGAGCACCGCGACGACGGCGACGTCGACGAGCATGAGCGTCCAGCCCGTCAGGTCGACCATGCCGCCCACCAGGGCCGGGCCCACGAACCCGCCGCCGGCCCAGCCGACGGCGTAGAGGCCCGCGTAGGTGCCCATCACGCGGGCGGACGGCGCCAGGTTCCAGAGCACCACCACGGCGTTGACCAGGAAGGCGGCGGCGCCCGCGGCGCCGACGCAGAAGGCGACCACGGTGCCCGCCGGCGTCTGCGCCACGGTGCCGAGCGCCATCGCCGCCGCGAAGAGCGACATCCCGATCATCATGGTCCGCAGCCGGCCGATGCGTTCGGCGAGCAGCGCCGTCGGGTAGGCGGCCAGCAGGAACGCGACGCCGCTCGGCAGCAGCAGCCCGCCGGCGTCGCCGCGGGAGAGGCCGAGCGCCTCCATGCCGTACGGCGTGGCCAGGGCGCGGGACGCCGACCAGGCGCTGCCGAAGAGCAGGATCGCGACCATCATCAGCAGCCGGCTGCGGTCCGGGTCGCGGACGATGTCGAGCACGATGCGGCGCACGCCCGGGCGTGCGGGTGCTGCGTCCGCGGCGTCTCGCCCGTCCTGCGCGGCGCCGGCGGCGTCCGCGGCGTCCTCGGCCAGGGCCGCCTGGTAGCCGGGCGACCGGCTGTCGCGCACCGTGAGGCCGAGCACCACGATCGAGACCAGCATGAGCGCGGACGGGATGGCGAAGGCCAGCGCGGGGTGCTCGTCGACGACCAGCAGGCTGATCAGCGCGGCGACGATCACGGTCAGGCTGGAGGCGATCTTGACCGCGGCGTTGGCCCGGCTGCGCTTCTCGGGCGCCACGAAGTCGGGCACCAGCGACTCGGCGATCGGCTTGAACGCGTTGGCGACCAGCGCGTAGCAGAACATGACCCCCACCAGCAGGGGCAGCGACCCGGCGGCGTGCGGGATCACCAGGAAGAGCAGGGCCGCGACCGGCATGCCGACCACGAGGTAGGGCATGCGGCGGCCCCACGACGTGCGTGTGCCGTCGGAGCGGTTGCCGAGCCACGGCTGGACGAAGACGCCGAGCAGGTTGTCCATGCCCATCAGGAAGCCGACCAGCGCCGCGCTGGTGATGTGCTCCCGCAGCAGCGGCGGCACCTGCGCGTCGTAGAAGTTCCAGGTGGACTCCTGGGCGAAGACGGCGAGCGCCACCAGCAACGTGATCCTGGTCTGCGCGTGCCGCACCGGCGGCGCGGTGGTGGACATGGAACCTTCTCCCTCTGCCACCTCGTCGTGGCCACGTCGGCGTGTCGCGCACACCGTACTTTTGCTATAGCAAAACTGTCAACGGTTGCAAAAGCACCCTGCGATAGCACGGGCCTACGATGGGGCCGTGACCTCCGAAGCCCTCGCGGCCCTGGCCGGCGACACGCTCGCCGACCGGTCCTACCGCGCCATCCGCGACGCGATCACGACCGGGGAGCTCCGCCCGGGCCAGAAGGTGACCGAGCGCGGCCTGGCCGAACGGCTCTCCGTGAGCCCGACGCCGGTGCGCGAGGCGATCCGGCGGCTCGAGCAGGACGGCCTGCTGGAGCGGACCGGGCCCCGCACGGTCAAGGTCGCGCCCATCGGCGACACCGCCGTCCAGGACCTGGCCGAGGTCGAGGTGGCGCTGCGCGGCATGGTCGCGCGGTTCGCCGCGCGGCACGCGACGCCGGGCCGGCTCGACCGGCTCGACGCCCTTCTCGACCAGGCCGACGACCTGCTGATCGTGGCCCGGCAGCGGCACCGGTCCGGCGAGGACGTCACCCGGCAGCTCCACCAGCTCCTGGACGTGATGCAGCAGTTCAACGACACCGTCGACGCCTGCGCGGGCAACCCCGTACTGGTCCGGCTGCTCGACCAGACCCGCGTCTTCTCCCGTCCGGAGCAGCGCGCGCGGCGCCTGGAGCGCGTCGCGCACGACGACGAGTTCGGCATGGAGCGCTGGGCCACCCACCGGGCCCTCGTCGGCGCGCTGCGCGCGGGCGACGCCGCGGCCGCGGAGGCGCTCGTGATCGAGGACGCCCGCGGCGGGCTCAGCGACCTGCTCGCCGGGACGGACCGGCTGCGGGCGGCGCGGACCGCGCCGGCCTCCTGACGGGCCGCGCCGCCGGATAGTGCCCCGGCTACCGCTTCAGGCCGAGCGCCCGCAGCTCCAGGTCGGCCAGCCGCCGCACGACGTCGGGGTCGCCGTCCCGCCACGCGCGCACCGGGTCGTCGGAGATCCGGTTCAGGGCGCGCAGCGGCTGGTTCGTCAGCGCGCGCAGCGCCAGCAGCGCCGGGTCGGCCCCGACCAGCCGGCGGCCCGCGCTCGCGCGCCGCACGAACCGCACCCGCAGCGGCACGTAGACCACGGCCAGCAGCAGCACCGGGACGAGGAAGACGGCGAGCCCGACGAGCAGCGCGACGTCGGCCACGGTCTCGGCCTGGGAGCGGCCCGCCTCGGCCAGGCTCTCCGCGGCGTCCGCGGCCCCGCTGAAGGGCGCGGCCAGGTCGTCGCCCACCCCGGGGATGCCGTCGATGCGGCCCTCGACGTCGTGGAACCGGGCGGCCATGTCGTCGGCGGCGCCGGCCGTCGCGAGGCCGGGGCGGCCGAGCTCCAGGGTCGCCGCCCAGACCTCGCGGCCGGCCCAGGCCCAGGCCGCGACCCAGGCGAGCAGCAGCAGGTCACCGAGCACCTGGCGGGCGCCCCTGGCCGGGGCGGCGGCGTACAACCTCATGGTCCGGACCTCCGGGTGTCGACGTTCGGCACGCCGCACCGTATCGGACTTACCGCCCAGGAATTCCACAACCGATCACACCGATATGTGGTTGCATACGGTGCGAATTGTTTCCGACTCTGCGAGGTAACAGCATGGCTGCCGACGAGCTCACCCGGACCTTCGTCGAGTTCGACTCCGACGGCGACGGCCGCATCACCGCGGACGAGTTCCGCCAGGCGATGGCCACGCGCGGCGAGGAGACCACGGACAAGGACCTCGACCAGATCTTCGGCAAGGCCGACCACGACCAGGACGGCAAGATCGACCTGGCCGAGTTCACGATCGCCTGGGACGCCTGAGACCGGCGTCCGGAACCGTCCGTCCGGCGGGGGCGCCCCACCCGGGGCGCCCCGCCGGACGCGCGCTACCCCTTGAGCCCGCCCGAGACCAGGTCGAGGCGCCAGTAGCGCTGCAGGAACAGCACCAGCGCGAGCAGCGGGATGATCGAGACCGCGGCCCCCGTGATCGCCACCGAGTACAGCGCCGGGGAGCTCGACCCCTTGGCCAGCAGGGTGAACAGCCCCACGGTGAGCGGGTACCGGCTCTGGTCCGAGAGCATGATGTACGGCAGCAGGAAGTTGTTCCAGGTGCCGATGAACTGCAGCAGGAACACCGTGACCATGCCCGGCACCATGAGCGGCAGCACGATCGTCCGGAAGATCCGCCACTCCCCCGCGCCGTCGATGCGCGCGGCCTCCAGGGTCTCCTGCGGCACCGCAGACATCGCGTACACGCGCGACAGGTAGATGCCGAAGGGGCTGACGATGCTCGGCAGCAGCACCGACCAGTGGGTGCCGACCAGCCCGAGCTGGGACAGCAGCAGGTACTGCGGCACGGCCAGCACGATGCCCGGGATGAGCACGCCCGCGAGGATCGACAGGAACATGAAGGAGCGGCCGCGGAACTCGTACTTCGCGAGGCCGTACCCGGCCATGGTCGAGACGAGCACCGAGAGCAGCGACCCGACGCCGGAGTAGATCAGCGAGTTGAGGCACCACATCAGGTACTGCCCGCCCTCGTAGGCGAACAGCGCCGTGAGGTTCTCCCCCAGCCCGGTGCCGGGCGCGAAGGTGAACGTGGTGAACAGCTCGCCGCGCGTCTTGGTCGCCGCGACGTAGACCCACGCCACCGGGATCAGGCAGTAGAGCGCGCCGACCAGCAGCACGATCGTCGGCAGCACGCCCCAGCCGCCCTGGCGCGCCCGCGAGCGCGCGCGGTCGGACGGGTCGCGCCGGGCCGACGCCGGCTCCGGGCGGGCGGTGAGCACGCTCATCGTTCGACCCCCATGCGCTTGCGGTTGACGATCCGCAGGATGACCACCGAGACGAGCACGGTGCCGACCGCGAGCACGGTCGACGCCGCGGCGGCCTGGGGCAGGTCGTCGGTGCCGAACGCGTCGCGGTAGATGGTCATCAGCG
This sequence comes from Promicromonospora sp. NPDC059942, assembly GCF_042731755.1. NCBI lineage: Bacteria > Bacillati > Actinomycetota > Actinomycetes > Micrococcales > Promicromonosporaceae > Promicromonospora > Promicromonospora sp. NPDC059942. Next base: position 439,525 of record NZ_JBHWLR010000002.1, on the reverse strand, counting down.
GCACCCAGGTGTTCGAGATGGCGCTCGTCATGGGCTGCAGCGTCGCGGGCTCGCTGTACAGCTGGAGCGTGCCGATCAGCGAGAACACCCCGGTGAGCACGAGCGCGGGCACCACGAGCGGCACCTTGATCCGCAGCGCGATCTGCACCTCCCCGGCGCCGTCGAGCCGGGCGGACTCGTAGATCTCGCCCGGGATGGACCGCAGCGAGGTGTAGATGATGATCATGTTGAACCCGACGCCGCCCCAGATCGCGATGTTCGCGAGCGAGCCGAACAGCCCCGGCCCGTCGAGGAACGGGATGGTCCCCAGCCCGAGGGCGCGGGTGACGTATGAGAACGGGCTGGTGCTCGGCAGGTACATGAAGCCCCACAGCAGGGCCGCGACGACGCCGGGCACCGCATAGGGGATGAAGATCGCCGTCCGGCCGAACCGCTTGAGCCGCGCGGCGGGCGTGTCCAGCACGAGCGCGAACAGGAGGGCGAGGCCGAGCGTCAGGGGCACGGCGATCACGCCGTAGATCGCGAGCCGGCCGAAGCCGGCCGCGAACTCCGGGTTGGTCAGCACCGCGACGTAGTTGTCGAGGCCGACGAACACCTCCGTCTTGCGCCCCAGCAGCGCACCCTCGATGCGGTAGGCGCGCAGGCTCAGCCAGACGGCGTACCCCACCGGGACGAGCATGAACGTGACGTACAGGATGACCGCCGGGGCGGTGAACAGGTAGGGCGCGACCTGCCGCCGTCGGGGACGGCGGCGGGCCGGTTGCGCGGTCGTCGTCATCGCGGACATCGGATCAGCCGTTGCTCACGGCGAATCCGGTCTCCGTCATGTCGGCGACCACGGCCTCCTGGGTGGCGACGAACGCGTCCCGCCAGGGGGTGCCGTTGCGGATGGCCTTGCCCAGCTCGTCCTCGAAGACCGACTTGGCGAGGTTGACGTTCGGCCCCCAGGTCACCGGGACGGTCTCGGCGGAGATGTCGGCGGAGACGGAGTAGAAGTCCATCTGCTGCGGCATCAGGGTCGGCGGGTCGTTGCTCTCGGCCATCTCCTGCCCCAGGCTGGACGCCGGGTACAGGCTCTGCTCGTCCAGGAGCAGGGTGTTGCCCTCCTCGGTGGAGTTCAGCCAGGTGGCGAACTCGGCCGCCTCCTCGGGGTGCTCGCTGTCCTTCGTGACCACCAGGGCGGAACCGCCCTGGTAGGCGACCGCCGCGTCGCCCGGCGTCCACTGCGGCAGCGGCGCCATCGCCCAGCTCCCCGCGGTGTCGGGCGCGACGGACTCGATGACGCCCGGCGCCCACACGGCCGACGGCCAGGAGAGCATGGTGCCGTCGTTGATCATCGCGTTGTACTCGGGGGTCAGCAGCGGCTCCGTCTGGATCAGGCCGTCCGCGGCCAGCTCCTCGAAGTAGTCGGCCACCTCCAGGGACGCCTCGTCGGCGATCCCGACGGTCCACTCGTCGCCGTCCACCGACCACCACTGCCCGCCCGCCTGCGTGGCCACGCCGGCGAAGAAGCCGAACTCCGTGGGCGGCAGGCTGGCGATGACGGCGTCCGGGTCGGCCTCCTGCACCGCCGCGGCGGCGTCGCGGAACTCCGCCCACGTGGTGGGCACCGGCACCCCGAGCTCCTCGAAGCGGTCCTCGCGGTAGACCAGCGCCATCGGGCCCACGTCCTGCGGCACGCCGAACACGGCGCCGTCGAACGTCGTCTGCGCCCAGGTGCCCTCGGTGAAGGCGTCCTGCACGTCGCCCACGTAGTCGGTGATCTCCAGCGGCACGTCCGCGACGATCAGCGACGGCAGGGTCGTGTACTCCACGAGGGCCAGGTCGGGCGCGTTGCCGGCGCGCGACGCCGTGAGCAGCTTCTGGGACGACTCGTCCCCGCCGCCGGCGTCGGAGAGCTTCACCTGGATGTCCGGGTGGGCCGCGTTCCACGTGTCGACGACGGTCTTGCTGCCGGCCGGCCACGCCCAGTACTCGAGGGTGACGGGGCCCTCGGACTCGGCGCTCGCGGCGCCACAGCCGCTCAGGACGGTGACGGCGGCGACCGTGGCCGCACAAGCCACGAGGGGTCGGATGCGCATCGGGATCTCCTTTGATCGGTACTCGTCGGCGACCGGGCGCCAACTGGACCAGAGTCTGACGGCGCGCCTACCCTTTGTCAATTATCGAAACAAAGGGTCGGCCGAACGGGCGGCGCGGCACGACTGTCCGGCCCCTGGTGGCGGATAGGATCCGAGCCCCAGAGACGAGGTAGCGATGTCACGAGGTCAGTCCACGGTGTCGGAGGGCACGACGCCGGACGGCACGGCACCGGGCGGCGCGGCCGTGTGGCCGGCGCTCGCCGACGCCGAGCGCAGCGTGCTGCGCGAGCTGCTGATCCACGGCCCGCTCCCCCGCGCCGAGATCGCGCGCCGGCTCGGCGTGTCCCGCGCGAGCCTGACCCGCGTGACCCGCGCGCTCATGGACCACGGCCTGGTCACGGAGGGCCAGGTCGAGCTGCGCGGCGCGACCGGGCGGCCGAGCGAGCTGCTCGTGGTGCGCCACGAGGCCCGGCACTTCCTCGGGGTGAAGCTCACGGGCGACGCCCTGTTCGCCGTCGTCACCGACCTCGGCGCGCGCATCGTGGCGGCCCACGAGGAGCGCATCACGGACCGGGAGCCGGGCGCGGTGATCGAGCAGATCGCCGCCGCCCACGCCCGGTTCGCGGAGCGGTTCGGCTCGATCGTCGCCGGCGGGGTCGCGCTGGCGGGCGACCTCACCGTGGTGGACGGGCGCCAGGTGGTCAAGGACTCCCCGTTCCTCGGCTGGCGGGACGTGCACCTCGCGGAGATGCTCACCGAACGCCTCGGCATCCCGGTGGGCGCGGAGAACGACGTGCGGGCGCTCACCGCCACCGAGCACTGGTTCGGCGCGGGCGTGGGCTGCTCCTCGCTCGCGCTCATCACCGTGGGCACCGGGGTGGGCTTCGGGTTCGTCGTCGACGACCGGGTGGTCACCGGGCACCACGGGCGCGCCGGGCGGCTCGACCACCTCCGCGTCGACTCGGCGGGCCCCATCTGCGGCCAGGGCCACCGCGGCTGCGTGAGCGCGCTGCTGCCGAACCAGGCGATCGTCGACGCGCTGCGCATCCCCGGCCTCGACTTCGACGGCGCGGTCGCCCTGGCGCGCGACGGCCACGCTGTCGCGCGGCGCGCCTTCGCCGACGCCGGGCAGGCGCTCGGGGTGCTGATCGGCACCGTCGCCAACGCGCTGGACCCGCAGAAGATCGTGCTCGCCGGGGACGGCCTCGTGGTCATGGAGCTCGCCGGCGACCAGGTGCGGGCCACGATCGAGGAGGTCCGCTCGCCCGGCATCCCGCCGCTGGCGCTGGACGTCCAGCCGTTCCAGTTCGACGAGTGGGCCCGCGGCGGGGCGGTCGTGGGGCTGCGGACGATGCTCCGGTTCTGACCGCTGTTTGTTCCGCAGATTGACAAACACCCGCAGGCTCGACAAGTCTGACGCCGGGGGCGCGCCCGTCCCCGCACCGACATCGAAGGAGATGCCCCGTGGCCCGTCGTGCGACCGAGCGACCCCCCACCCGCCGCGCCCTGCCCGCCTGGCCGACCGACGGCCTGAGCTACGGCGGCGACTACAACCCCGAGCAGTGGGCGCCGGAGGTGTGGCGCGAGGACGTGCGGCTCATGCGTGAGGCGGGCGTCAACATCGTCACCCTCGGCGTGTTCTCGTGGGGCCTGCTCGAACCGCGCGAGGGCGAGTACGACTGGGGCTGGTTCGACGAGATCATCGGCCTGCTGCACGACGCGGGCATCGCCGTCGACCTCGCGACCCCCACCGCCGCACCGCCGAGCTGGCTGCTGCACGCGCACCCCGAGATGCTGCCCGTCGACGCGCACGGCGTGCGCGAGCAGCCCGGCGGGCGGCTCGGCTGGTGCGCCAGCTCCCCGGTGTTCCGGGAGCACGCGCTGCGGATCACCACGGCGCTCGCGCAGCGGTACGGCGACCACCCCGCGGTGCGCCTGTGGCACGTGAGCAACGAGCTCGGCGGCGGCAACGGGCGGTGCTGGTGCGACGTGTCGGCCGCGCGGTTCCGCGAGTGGCTGCGCGCCGAGTACGGCACGGTCGAGGCGATCAACGCCGCGTGGGGCACGGCGTTCTGGGGGCACCACTTCACCGACATCGAGCACATCGAGCCGCCCCGCGGCGACCGGGACAAGGCGACCCCTGGCCTGTTCCTCGCGTTCGAGCGGTTCTCCTCCGACGAGCTGCTGGAGCACTACCTCGCCGAGGCCGAGGTGCTGCGCGCGCACAGCGCCGTGCCCGTCACCACCAACTTCATGGTGGGCTCCGGCGGGCACGTGGTCGACTACTCCGACTGGGCCGGGCACGTCGACGTCGTGGCGAACGACCACTACACGATCGGGGCCGACCCGGTGCGCGAGCAGGACCTCGCGTTCGCGGCCGACCGGATGCGGGGGCTGGCGCGGGCCCGTCAGCCGTGGCTGCTCATGGAGCACTCCACCGGGGCGCCGAGCTGGCAGGAGCGCAACCGCGCCAAGACCCCCGGCGAGATCCTCCGCAACGCGCTGGCGCACGTGGCGCGCGGGTCGGACGGCGCGATGTTCTTCCAGTGGCGGGCCTCGACCGCGGGGACCGAGCAGTTCCACTCCGCGATGCTGCCCCACGCCGGCACCGAGACCCGCGTGTGGCGCGAGGTCGTGCGGCTCGGCGCGGCGCTGCGGCAGCTGCGCGGCATCGCCGGCGCGCCGGTGGAGCCCGCGAAGGTCGCGCTCCTGGTCGACGAGGAGTCCGCCTGGGCCTTCCAGCAGGGGCTCAAGCCGCACCACGGCCTGCGGTACTCCCGCGAGACCCGGCTCTGGCACCGGGTCTTCTGGCAGCGGCAGGTGCTGGTCGACGTGCTCCCGGCCGACGCCGACCTCGACGGCTACGACCTCGTCGTCCTGCCCACGCTGCTCGTGGTCTCCGACGCGCAGGCCGCGCGGGTCGAGGCGTTCGTGCGCGGCGGGGGCACGGCGCTCGTCACGTACCTGTCCGGCATCGTCGACGAGACCAGCCGCGTGCGCGGCGGCGGCTACCCCGGCGCGTTCCGCGACCTGCTCGGCGTCACGACCGAGGAGTTCCGCCCGCTGCAGGCCGACGAGACGGTGCGCCTGTCCGACGGCGGCGAGGTCACCGACTGGAGCGAGGACACCAACCTGCACGGCGCCGAGGCGGTCGTGACCTATGCCGACGGCGACGCCGCCGGCCGGGCGGCCGTGACCCGCAACGCCGTCGGCGACGGCGCCGCCTGGTACGTCTCCGCGCATCTCCCGCTCGACTCGGCCACGCGGATCGCCGACCGGCTCATCGACGAGCTCGCCCTGCCCCGGGCGGTCGAGGCGAGCACGGCGATCGAGGCGGTCCGACGCCGGACGCCGGACGGCGACGTCCTGTTCCTCATCAACCACTCCGCCGCCGACGAGACGGTGGCCGTGTCCGGCCGCTCGCTCCTCGACGACGCGACGTTCGACGGCGCGGCGCTCGTGCCCGCGGGCCGCGTGGTCGTGCTGCGCGAGAGCGCCGCCGAGTGACGACCGAGGCGACCGAGGTGACCGGCACGGAGCCCGGCACCGACGTGACCGGCGCCGATTCGGGCCCGCTCGTGCACGTGTTGCGCGCGGCCGGCGTCGGCATCGTGCTCGCCCTGCCGGACGACGGGCTGCCGGAGGTGGTGCACTGGGGCCGGGACATCGGCCCGCTCGGCGCGGACGACGCGCGGCGGCTGCTGCGGTCCGTGGCGCGCCCGGCGTCGCCGAGCGCGCTCGACGCGCCGTGGCCGCTCACGGTGCTCCCCGGCGAGCACGACGGCTGGGAGGGCCGACCGGGCCTCGCCGGGCACGTGGGCCGCCGGGCGCTCCTGCCGCGCTGGCGGCGCACCGCGGCCGACGGCGACGAGCGGCACCTGCGCGTGGCCGCCGAGGCCGCGGGGCTGCGCGTCGTCGTAGACCTCGACCTCGATCCGTCGGGAGTGCTGCGGGTCGAGCACGAGCTGCACAACACAGGCGCCGAGCCGGTCGACCTCGCGATCCTGGAGGCGACCATGCCGGTCGGCGACGTCGCCGCGGAGGTCCTGGACTTCTCGGGGCGCTGGACGCGCGAGCGCACCCCGCAGCGCCGTCCGCTCACGCAGGGCAGCCAGGCGCGCGAGTCGCGCCGCGGCCGCACCGGGCACGACTCCCCGCTGGTGCTCGCGCTCGGGACCGCCGGGTTCGACGACACCCGGGGCGAGGTGTGGGCCGTGCACCTCGCGTGGAGCGGTGACGCGGTGCACCGGGTCGACGCGCTGCCCGAGAGCCGCACGCTGCTCGGCGCCGGGCCGCTCCTGCGGCCGGGTGAGATCACGGTCGAGCCGGGCGCCTCGTTCCGCACCCCGGCCGCGCTGTTCGTGTGGAGCGACGAAGGGCTCGACGGCGTCGGGCAGCGGTTCCACCGGTTCGTGCGGGGCCGGGCCGGGCACCCGCGCCGCCCCCGCCCGGTGACGCTCAACACCTGGGAGGCCGTCTACTTCGACCACGACCTCGGCAAGCTCCAGCGGCTCGCCCGGCTGGCCGCCGACGTCGGCGTGGAGCGGTTCGTGCTCGACGACGGATGGTTCCTCGGCCGCCGCGACGACTCGGCAGGACTGGGCGACTGGCGCGTGGACCCTGAGCCGTGGCCGGACGGGCTGCACCCGCTGGTCGACGTCGTGCGCGGCCACGGCATGGAGTTCGGGCTGTGGCTCGAACCCGAGATGGTCAGCCTCGACTCGGAGCTCGCCCGCGAGCACCCGGACTGGCTGCTGCAGCCGATCGCGAACGAGGTGCGGCCCTGGCGCAACCAGTTCGTGCTCGACGTGTCGCGGCCGGAGGTGTTCGACCACCTGCTGGAGGCCGTGTCGGCGCTCGTGGCCGAGTACCGGCTCGACTACATCAAGTGGGACCAGAACCGCGACCTCATCGAGGCCGTGACCGCCGGCCGGGCGAACGTGCACCGGCACACCGAGGCCGTCTACCGCCTGCTGGCGGCGCTCCGGGCGCGGCACCCGGGCCTGGAGATCGAGGCGTGCGCCTCGGGCGGGGCGCGCGTGGACCTCGGCGTCCTGGAGCACACGGACCGGGTGTGGGCCTCCGACACGAACGACCCGGTCGAGCGGCTGGCGATCCAGCGCTGGACCGAGCTGCTGCTGCCCCCGGAGCTCGTGGGCACGCACGTGGGCCCGCCCGTGGCCCACACCACGCGACGCGCCACGGGGCTCGACCTGCGGATCGCCGTGGCGCTGACCGGGCACTTCGGCATCGAGTGGGACCTGACGGCGGGCACGCCGGACGAGCTGGGGCGGCTGCGCGACGGCATCGCCGCGTACCGGCGGCTGCGGTCGCTGCTGCACACGGGCGACGTGCACCACCCGCCGACCGGCGACGCGGGGACGAGCGCGACCGTCGTCGTCGCGCCCGACCGGAGCCGGGCGGTGGTGCGCGTGGTGCGGTCGGTGACCGGGGACCGCGCGCTGCCCGCGCTGCTGCGCGTGCCCGGGCTGGACCCGGCGCGCCGGTACCGGGTCTCGCTGCCGCTGGCCGCCGACCCGCCGCGCAACGCGCCGCCGCTGTTCACGGCGGCGGAGGTACCCGCGGAGGTGCCCGGCGCCGCGCTCGGCGCCGTCGGGCTGCGGCTCCCGCTGCTGCACCCCGCGCACGCCGTCGTCGTCGAGCTCGACGCCGTCGACTGACGCCCGCCCCCGGGCTGGTCAGGGTGGGTCGTACGACCTGGGTATGACCCAGGGGCCGACCAAGACCAGACCGGGGCCGGACGCGCTGACGTACCGCCGCTCCGTAGCGTCCTTCCCATGGACACCACCGTGTACGCGCCAGGGTCGTCACCCGCAGTGCGCGCCCGTTCCCTGACCAAGACGTACGGCAAGGGTGAGGCGATCGTGCGCGCCCTGGACGGCGTGGACGTCGACTTCGAGCAGGGCCGGTTCACCGCGATCATGGGCCCCTCCGGCTCGGGCAAGTCGACCCTGATGCACCTGCTGGCCGGCCTGGACTCCGCCACCGGCGGGCAGGCCTTCCTCGGCGAGACCGAGATCACCGGCCTGAACGACAAGGCCCTCACGCGCCTGCGCCGCGACCGGATCGGGTTCGTGTTCCAGCAGTTCAACCTGCTGCCGATGTTCACCGCGGAACAGAACATCACGCTGCCCGTCGAGCTCGCCGGGGCGACCCTGGACCGGGCGTGGCTGAACACGCTGGTGGAGACCCTGGGCCTGACCGGGCGCCTGACCCACCGCCCGGGCGAGCTGTCCGGTGGGCAGCAGCAGCGGGTCGCGATCGCGCGTGCGCTGATCGCGCAGCCCGACGTCGTGTTCGCCGACGAGCCCACCGGCAACCTCGACTCCCGCTCCGGTGCGGAGGTCCTGTCGTTCCTGCGTCGTTCGGTGCGGGAGCTGGGCCGCACGATCATCATGGTCACCCACGACCCGTCCGCGGCCGCTTATGCGGACCGGGTCGTGCTGATCGCCGACGGCCGGATCGCCGGCGACATCTCCGACCCGACCCCCGAGTCCGCCATGGCCGGGCTGGACGCCCTGCGCACCCTCGAGCCCGCCGTCACCACCGGTCCTGCCCGGACGGGTGCGTGATGTCGAACTCCTTCCCCACCGCACGCCTCACCCTGGGGCAGATGCGCCGCAGCACCGGCCGGCTCACCGCCGCCGGTGTGGCCATCCTGATCAGCACCGCCTTCGTCACCGTGACCCTCCTGGCCGGCGGCGTCATCAACGGCACCACCCACGACATGGTCGCGGCCGGGTACGCGCGGGCCGACGTCGTGGTGACCAGCCCGGACGGCGACGCCGACGGCATCACCGACGGTGACGTCCAGGCCGTCGCGGCGCTCGACGACGTCGCGGCCGTCCAGCCGGTCATCACGTGGTTCGGCGACCTGCGCAACGGCGGCAAGGGCGGCTTCCAGGCCTTCGCCCCGGTGCCCACCGACCCCCGCCTGTCCCCGCTGGAGCTGACCGACGGCGACTGGCCGGCGGCCGACGGCGAGGTGGCCCTGTCCACGACCGTCGCCGAGCGCATGGAGGTCGCCGTCGGCGACACCGTGACGGTCAACCGGACCGTCTACCCCGAGGGCTGGGCCGAGAGCGAGGCCGACGACCCGGGCGAGGAGCTCGGCGACCCGAAGGACGTCACCGAGACGCTGACCGTGACCGGCATCGCCGACGACCCGTACGGCGCCTACACCTCCTACGGCGGCGCCGCCGCGGTCCCGGCCGCGACGCTCGACGCCTGGAACGCCGCCGAGCCCTACTCCGACCCGGTCACCGAGCTGCTCGTCGCGCTCGACGCCCCGCTCGACGGCGGCGAGGTCCCGGCGGGGCTGCGCGACACGCTCCAGGGGGCCTTCCCCGACGCCGCCGGCGACGTGACCGTGCAGACGGTCGAGCAGGTCGCGACCGAGCGGACCGCCGAGCAGACCGGCGGCCAGGACCTCGTCTTCCTGGTGTTCGTGCTGACGTTCGCCGCCATCGCGCTGCTCATCGCGGCCATGGTCATCACCAACACGTTCCAGGTGCTCGTGGCCCAGCGCACCCGCACCCTGGCGCTGCTGCGCTGCATCGGCGCGGACGCCGGCCAGCTCTACCGCAGCGTGCTGCTGGAGGCCGCGATGCTCGGCGTCGTCGCGTCGGCCGCGGGCATCGTGGCGGGCGCGGTGCTGGCGCAGATCGCGCTGCTCGTCGCGCCGTCGTTCGACCTCGGCGTGCCGCTGCCGACCACCATCGCCCTGACCTGGCAGGCCGTCGTGCTGCCGCTGGCCGTCGGCGTGGGCGTGACGGTCCTGGCGGCGCTCGCCCCGGCCCGCTCGGCCACCCGGGTCGCGCCGCTGGCCGCCCTGCGGCCCTCGGACGCGCCGACCCTGCGCGCCCGCACCGGCCGGGCGCGCCTGGTGATCTCGCTGCTGTGCGTCATCGGCGGCTTCGGAGGCCTCGCGATCGGCGTGGCCCTCGGGATGCAGGGCAGCCCGCAGTTCGGCCTGCTCGCGGCCGTGGGCGGCGGCTCGCTCGCATTCTTCGGCGTGGTGCTGAGCGCCGTGCTGTGGCTGCCGCGCGTCGCGGCGGGCCTCGGCTCGCTCGTGTCCCGCAGCGGCCCGGCGGCCCGGCTGGCCGTCGCCAACACGCTGCGCAACCCACGGCGGACGGCGGCGACCTCCACCGCGCTGCTCATCGGCGTCACGCTGGTCACCATGATGTCCACGGGGGCCGCGAGCGCCCGGATGTCGGCGGACAGCCTGCTCGACGAGACGTTCCCGTACGACGTGAGCGCGTCGCCGTCCGACCCGCGGTATGTCGACGACGTGCACGAGGCCGTCGCCGGCACGGACGGGGTCTCCGACACCGTGCTGGTCTCCAACGCGAGCGTCACGCTCGCCGGGGTGGAGGACATGTCGGTCGCGGGCGCCGACCCGCGGGACCTCGCGGCCGTCGTGAACGTGGCCGAGGAGGCGGAGCGGCTGACCGAGGGCTCGATCCTGCTGACGCAGGACGCCGCGGACTCGGTGGACCTCGCCGAGGGCGACCGCACCACCGTGGAGGGTCCCGGCGGCGCCGTCGACCTGACGGTCGTCATCACCACCGCCGACCCGCTCAGCAGCATGATCACGGCCGCCGACCTCGACCGGGTCGCCGGCGACGACACGTGGAGCGACGTCTGGGCGCACATCGACGGCTCCGACCCCGCGGCGGTGCTCACGGACGTGCAGGACGCCGTGGCGGAGGTCGACGGCGGGGCGTTCGTCATGGGCCCGGCGGCGCAGGCCGCGCAGTTCCGCCAGGTCGTGGACGTGATCCTCGGCATCGTCGTGGGCCTGCTCGCCGTGGCCGTGGTGATCGCCCTGATCGGCGTCACCAACACGCTGTCCCTCTCGGTCATCGAGCGCACCCGGGAGTCCGCGACCCTGCGGGCGATCGGGCTCGGCAAGGACCAGCTGCGGGCCATGCTCGCGGTCGAGGGCATGCTCATCGCGGGCGTCGGCGCGGCGCTCGGCATCGTGCTCGGGCTGGTGTTCGGCTGGGCCGGGGCGGCCACCGCCCTGTCCCTGATGGGCGACGTGCGGTACGCCGTGCCGTGGACGGACATCGCGCTGGTCCTGGGCGTCGCCCTCGTCGCGGGGCTGCTGGCCTCCGTGATCCCGGCGCGGGCCGCCGTCCGGACGTCGCCGGTCGCGGCGCTCGGCGTGGAGTGAGCGTCCCGCGCTGACGACGGCGCCCGGGCACGGTGTGATCGTGCCCGGGCGTTGTCGTCGGTTCCGGCGCTCAGTCGTCCGGCATGCTGCGGCGGTCCCCCACCTGCCCGGCCGCGAGCGGGAACGCGAGCGAGCCGGCGGCGACCCACCACTCCAGCACGTCGTAGGCGAGCCGGCCGGCGGCGACGGACGGGTCGCCGTCGGACAGCCGGGCGGCCTCGTCCGGGGAGCACGCGAAGATCGACATCCCGCGGTACGACGGGTCGCTGCGGAGGTCGAACGGCCCGTTCACCACGAGCACGCCCCGGCGCCGCAGGTCGGCCCGGTAGGCGAGGTGGCGCGCCTGGAGGTCGATCAGGGCGTCGTCCGTGATGCCGGGGGCGTCGGGCGGACGCCGCAGGACCACGACCGTGTACACGTCGAAGGCGTCGGGGACGTCGGGGTCGCTCGCCATTCCCTCAGGCTACTGAGGCCCAGCGCTCCCGGCCTCCGGCGGAGCCCAGTCCCCACCGCACGCCCCGGACGGCGACCGCCCCGGCGGGCCCGCCCAGGGTCCGGCTGAACCAGGTCTCGACGTCCAGCTCGGCGCGCGCCCAGCCGGGCAGCAGCGCCACCGAGCCGGCGGCGAGCAGGCGGTAGGGCGCGCGGGCCACCCAGGGCAGCGGCGGCTCGCGCAGCAGGAAGTGCGCGGTGTCGAGGGCCTCGGGCGTGGCGACGAGCTCGGCGCGGTAGGACCGCAGGCACTCGGCCAGCTCGGCGACCGACTCCGGTACCACCTCGGCCCCGAGCGCGCGGGCCACCCGGCCGGACTGGGCCACGTACTCGTCCGCCTCCGCGGGGCTGAGCGGCCGCTCGCCGTAGCGCTGGTGGGCGGCCAGGAACGAGTCGGCCTCGGCCACGTGCACCCAGGTGAGCAGGTGCGGGTCGCTCGCGCGGTAGGGGCGCCCGTCGGGGGCCCGGCCCCGCACGCGGTCGTGCACCGCGCGCACGCGGTCGACCATCTCCTGGGCGTGCTCGGCGGTCGCGAACGTGGTGGTCGCCAGGAACGTGGAGGTGCGGGCCAGCCGCCCCCACGGGTCGCCGCGGTAGCCGGAGTGGCCGGCCACCCCCGCCATCGCGAGCGGGTGCAGCGACTGGAGCAGGAGCGCCCGGAGCCCGCCCGCGAACGTCGCCGAGTCGGCGTGCACCAGGCGGATCGGGCTGCCGGGCGGGAACCAGCGCGGTCCGGGCGTGAGGTGGATGCGGTCGCGCGCCTCGAACCCGTGGGGCCCCGCCACCTTCGTGAAGAGGGCGTTCCCCACCCGGGCACGCAGGCGTTCGACGGGACTCGTGACGACGGGCATGCCGCCAGTATCCGCCCGCCCGGCCCGCGGCCGGCCATGCGGTGCGGCGTCAGCCCGCCGCGAGGTGCGGCATGAGGTCCAGGCGCTCCAGGATCACGCCCTCGCGCAGCGCCCAGGGGCAGATCTCCAGCTCCGGCAGGTCGAACACGTCCATGCAGGCCTCCGCGACCAGCGCGCCGGGCACGATCTGGTGGGCCCGGCTCGGCGAGACGCCGGGCAGCGCGGCCAGGTCGGCGGGCGCGGTCCGGACCAGCTCGTCCATCCGTGCGCGCAGGTCGTCGAGCCGCAGGGTCCTCGGCACGAGCGGCCCGTCCCCCGCGGGCGCGGCGCCGCAGATCCGGGCGAGCGACCGGAACGTCTTCGAGGTCGCGGCCGCGCGGTCGGGGCGGCCGGAGCGCAGCAGGTCGCCGGCGTTGCGCGCGATGTCGGCGCGCAGGTCCCGGCGCAGGGCGTGCAGCGCATCGTCGTCCGGCCCGGCGCCATCGGGCGCAGCGGCGAAGTGCGTGCGGGCCAGGCGCGCGGCCCCGAGCGGGAGCGACCACGCGGCGTCGGGCGCCTCGTCGGCGCCGCCGGCGATCTCCAGGGAGCCTCCGCCGATGTCGAAGACGGCGAGCCGCCCGGCCGACCAGCCGAACCACCGGCGCACCGCGAGGAACGTGAGCCGGGCCTCGTCCGCGCCGCTGAGCACCTCCAGGAGCACGCCGGTGCGCTCCTGCACGGCCGCGAGCACCGCCTCGGCGTTCACCGACTCGCGCACGGCGGACGTCGCGAACGCCAGCGTCTCCGCGCAACCCCGGTCCTCCGCGACGCGCACGGCCTGCGCCGTGAACTCCACGAGGGCCTCCACGCCCGCCGGGCCGACGGCGCCGGCGTCGTCCAGGTGCTCCGCGAGCCGCAGCGGCTCCTTGTACGACGACGCGGGCAGCGGCGCGGCGCCGCCGTGGGCGTCGACCACCAGCAGGTGACCCGTGTTGGAACCGATGTCGAGGACGCCCAGACGCATGGACCGAACGCTACCCGGCGGTGCCCGCCGGAGGGTCGGCGGTCCAGCGGTCCGCGAGCGCCTCCGCGCCGCGGGCGAGCAGCGCGACGTCGGCCCCGACGAGCACGAACGACGCGCCGTCGTCCAGGTAGGCCTGGGCCACGGCGGGGTCGAAGGCGTTGACGCCGACGGGCTTGCCCGCGCTGCGCACGGCCTCGAACGTGCGGTGCACCGCGGCGGTGACGGCGGGGTGAGTCTGCTGCCCGAGCACGCCCATGGACGCGGCCAGGTCCGAGGGGCCGACGAACACGCCGTCCACCCCGTCGACGCCGGCGATCAGTGCCGCGTTCTCGACGCCCTCGACCGACTCGACCTGCACGAACAGGGAGACGTGCCGGTCGGCGTCGGCCAGGTAGTTCTCGACGCGGTTCCAGCGCGCGCCCCGGGACAGGGCGCTGCCGACGCCGCGGACGCCGCGGGGCGGGTAACGCACGGCCCGCACCACGTCGTGGGCCTGCTCGGCGGTGTCGACCATGGGCACCAGCACGTTCTGCGCGCCCAGGTCGAGGAGCTGCTTGAGCACCACGGGGTCGCCCGACGGCGCCCGCACCACCGGGGTGACGGGATACGGGGCGACCGCCTGGAGCAGGGCCGTGGTGGTCTCCAGGCCGATCGGCGAGTGCTCGCCGTCGATCAAGAGCCAGTCCAGGCCGCCGCCGGCGCAGATCTCGGCCACCACGGGGCTGCCGGAGCAGACCCACATGCCGGCCAGCGGCCGGCCGGCGGCCTCGATGCGGTCCCGGAACGTGGGCGGGAGGGTCAGACGAATCGGCACGAGACGGTCCCCAGCTCTCGGTAGTCGGCCAGCACGGTGTCCCCCGGCTCCACCCACATCGGCCGCGTGAAGGAGCCGGCCAGGATGATCTCGCCGGGCTCCAGCATGTCGCCGTGCCGGGCGAGCTTGTTGGCGAGCCAGGCGACGCCGGCCGCGGGGTGGTTCAGCACCGCGGCGGCGACGCCCGACTCCTCGATGACCTCGTTGCGGTACAGCAGCGCGGCGACCCAGCGCAGGTCGGTCTCCCCGACCTTCACGGGGTTGCCGCCGTAGACCATGCCGCCCATCGCGGCGTTGTCGCTGATGGTGTCGACGATGGTGCGGCCGGCCAGCTCGATGCGCGAGGAGAGGATCTCCAGCGCGGGCACCACGTACTCGGTGGCGCGCAGCACGTCGAAGACCGTGGCGTCCGGCCCGGCGACGCGCTGGTTCAGCACGAAGGCGAGCTCGACCTCGACCCGCACGTTCGAGAACCGGGCGTGCTCGATCACGGACCCGTTCTCGTGGACCATGTCGGCGAAGATCGCGCCGTAGTCGGGCTCGGTGATGCCGGTGGCCGCCTGCATGACCTTCGACGTCAGCCCGATCTTGCGGCCCACCGGGCGGCGTCCGGCCTCGATGCCGCGCCGCCGCCAGGTGTTCTGCACGGCGTAGGAGTCCTCGATGGTCATGCCGGGGTACCGCGCCGTCAGGAGCGGCACGGTGGCGCGGTCGGCGTCGGCGCGCGCCAGCTCGTCGGCGATCGCGGTGACCGTCGCGTCGTCGAGCGTGCGGCCGTCGTCGGCGCCGCCGCCGGCCTCCTGCCCCGTCACAGCTGGTGCCCCAGCTTGTACTCGCCCTGCTTCCAGGACGGCAGCACGTCGGCGTCGTCCTGCGCGCGGGAGGCGTCCTCCGGGCGCGTGTAGGAGAACCCGTCCGCGCCGATGGTCACGGCCATCTCCGAGGTGTCGGTGCGGGCGACGACGGGCTGCGGGACGCCGTCCAGGTCCAGCACGGGCGACGCCTCGGTGTACCAGGAGGGCACCACCGGGTTGCCCCACCAGTCGCGGCGCTGGTTGTCGTGCACGTCCCAGGTGACCACGGGGTTGTCGGGGTCGCCCGTCCAGTAGTCCTGCGTGTAGATCTCCACGCGGTGCCCGTCCGGGTCGCGCAGGTACAGGTAGAACGCGTTGGACACGCCGTGCCGGCCCGGCCCGCGCTCGATGCGGTCGCTCAGGCGCAGGGCGCCGAGCTTGTCGCAGATGGCGATGATGTTGTGCTTCTCGTGCGTGGCGAAGGCGACGTGGTGCATGCGCGGGCCGTCGCCGCCGGTCATCGCGGTGTCGTGCACCGTGGGCTTGCGGCGCAGCCACGCGGCGTAGGTGGTGCCCTCGGCGTCCTGGATGTCCTCGGTGACGCGGAAGCCGAGGTCCTCCATGAACTTCACCGCGCGCGGCACGTCCGGGGTGACCTGGTTGAAGTGGTCCAGCCGGACCAGCGCGCCGGGCGTGTGCAGGTCGTAGCGCCACGCGAGCCGCTCGACGTGCTGCACGTCGTAGAAGAACTCGTACGGGAACCCGAGCGGGTCGATCACGCGCACCGAGTCGCCGATGCCCCGCGTGAAGCCCTCCGGGGCGCGCCGCACCTCGCAGCCGAGCTCCGTGTAGAACGCGACGGCCCGGTCCAGCTCCTCCGGGCTGCGCACCCGGTACGAGAAGGCGGCGACGGCGGCCACCGGACCCTGGCGCAGCACCAGGTTGTGGTGGATGAACTCCTCGATGCTGCGCAGGTACACCGCCTCGGCGTCCTCCTCCGTGACCACCAGGCCGAGCACGTCCACGTAGAAGTTGCGGGAGGCGGCCAGGTCGGTGACCACGAGCTCCATGTACGCGCACCGCAGGATGTCGGGCGGGGGCGCCACAGGGGTGGGGATCGAGTGGGCCGCGATCGGTTCAGGCATAGCGTCAGGCTCCCTTGCCGAACGTGGGGTGGTGCGCCGCGCCGAGCGTGATGTGCACGGCCTGCTGGTGGGTGTAGAAGTCGATCGAGCGGTAGCCGCCCTCGTGCCCGAGGCCGGAGGCCTTGACCCCGCCGAACGGCGTGCGCAGGTCGCGCACGTTGTTCGAGTTGAGCCACACCATGCCCGCCTCGATCGCCTGGCTGAAGGTGTGCGCGCGCCGCAGGTCGTTGGTCCACACGTAGGCGGCCAGCCCGTACCGCACGCCGTTGGCCAGCGCGAGCGCCTCCTCGTCGGTGTCGAACGGCGTGATCGCCACGACGGGGCCGAAGATCTCCTCCTGGAAGATCCGGGCCGACGGCGGCACGTCCGCGAAGACGGTCGGCGCCACGTAGTTGCCGGTCGCCAGCCCCTCCGGACGTCCGCCGCCCGCGACGAGGCGGCCCTCGCCCTTGCCGATCTCGACGTAGCTCATCACCTTGGCGAAGTGCTCGGGGTGCACCAGCGCGCCCACCTCGGTGGCCGGGTCCTGCGGGTCGCCCACCACCACGCGCTTCGCCTGGTCGGCGTACCGCTCGACGAACTCGTCGTAGACCGCGCGCTCCACGAGGATGCGGCTGCCCGCGGTGCAGCGCTCGCCGTTCAGGGAGAAGACGCCGAAGATCGTCGCGTCGATCGCGGCGTCCAGGTCGGCGTCGGCGAAGACGACGGCGGGCGACTTGCCGCCCAGCTCCATCGACAGGCCCTTGAGGTACGGCGCGGCGTTGGCGAAGATCGTCTCGCCGGTCCGACTCTCCCCCGTGAACGAGATCAGCGGCACGTCCGGGTGCTTGACCAGCGCGTCGCCCGCCTCCTCGCCCAGGCCGTTGACCAGGTTGAACACGCCCGGCGGCAGCCCCGCCTCCTCGAAGATGCCCGCCCACAGCGATGCCGACAGGGGCGTGAACTCGGCGGGCTTGAGCACCACCGTGTTGCCGGTGGCCAGCGCGGGCCCGAGCTTCCAGGACTCCAGCATGAACGGCGTGTTCCAGGGCGTGATGAGGCCCGCGACGCCGATCGGCTTGCGGTTGACGTAGTTGAGCTGGCGGCCGGGCACCTTGAAGGCGTCGTCCGCCTGCGCCACGACCAGGTCGGCGAAGAACCGGAAGTTCTCCGCAGCCCGCCGGGCCTGGCCCAGCGCCTGCGTGATGGGCAGGCCGGAGTCGAAGCTCTCCAGCTCGGCCAGCCGCGCGTCGCGGGACTCGACGAGGTCGGCGATCCGGTGCAGCACCCGGGAGCGCTCGCGGGGCAGCATCCGGGGCCACGGCCCGTCGGTGAACGCCGTGCGCGCCGCGGCGACGGCGCGGTCGACGTCGGCCGCCTGCCCGGCCGCCGCACGCACGTAGACCTCGTTGGACACCGGGTCGAGCACGTCGAACGTGCCGCCGTCGAGCGAGTCGACGAGCTGGCCGCCGATGTAGTGCTGGATGTGGCCCGGCAGATCGGCGGGCACGTGGCGGGTGGGGTGGTCGGTCACGGTGCCTCCGAGGTTGTTCGCGAGTCGAGGAAGGCCTGCATGGTGGCCCAGCGGTGGTCGCGCGCGGCGATCTCGATCTCGAGCGGGTCCGCCTGGTCGCGGATGAGGTCGAGGATGTGGGCGTGCTCAGCCACGGAGTCGTGCGCCCGGCCGGGCACGAACGCGAACGTGGAGTCGCGCAGCCCGGAGAGCTGGGCCCAGCCGCGGTGCACCATGTCGAGCAGCAGCGCGTTGGGGCACGACTCGAACAGCACCGAGTGGAACTGCCGGTTCAGGGCCGTGAACGCGTGCGGGTCGAAGTGGTCCAGCAGCGAGCGCAGCCGGTCGTTCACCTCGGCGGCCCGGTCGAGGTCGGCGGCCGAGATCGCGGGGGCCGAGAGGCCGGTCGCGGCGCCCTCGACCACGCCGAGGGCCTGCATGGCCTCGACGTACCCGCGCTCGTCGATCATCGCGACGCGCGCCCCGACGTTGCGCTCGAAGGTGACCAGCCCCTCGGCCTCCAGGCGCCGGATGGCCTCACGCACGGGGACGACGCTCATGTCGAGCTCGTCGGCGATGCTGCGCAGCACCAGCCGGTAGCCCGGGCCGAGGTCGCGGCGGCCGATCCGGTCGCGCAGGTAGGCGTAGGCGACCTGGGACTTGCTGATCTCGCCGGCGAACGCGGCCTCGACGGCCGAGCCGGCCCCGCCGTCGAGCGTCATCGGGCGGCCCGCCATTCCTCGTACCGCGCCCGCCAGGTCGCGTCCGGCGGGAACAGCCCGTCGATCGGGTGGCCGGCGGCGACCTGCTGCGCCACCCAGGCGTCCTGCTCCTCCTGGGCGACGGTCGCCGCGGCGACCTCGGCGACCAGGTGCGGCGGGATGACGACGACGCCGTCGGCGTCGCCCACCACGACGTCGCCGGGCAGCACGGTGGCGCCGCCGCAGGCCACGGCGACGTCGGTGTCCCAGGGCACGTGCCGGCGGCCGAGCACCGCGGGGTGCGGCCCGCGGCTGAAGACGGGCAGCCCCGTGGCGGCGACGGCGTCGAAGTCACGCACGCCGCCGTCGGTGACCACGCCGGCGGCCCCGCGCACCTGGGCACGCAGCGCGAGGACGTCGCCGAGCGTGGCCGAGCCGGTCTCGCCGCGCGCCTCGATGACGATCACCTCGCCGGGGCCCACCGTGTCGAAGGTGCGCTTCTGCGCGTTGTACCCGCCGCCGTGGGACGCGAACAGGTCCTCGCGGTTGGGCACGAAGCGCAGGGTGCGCGCGCGGCCCACGAGCGTGGCGCCCGGGAGGTTGGGCCGCACGCCCTCGATGATCACGTTGTCCAGGCCGCGCTTGCGGAGCTGGGCGGAGAGGCCGGCCACGGGCGCCCGGCGCAGCAGGTCGAGCAGCTCGTCGGTGAGCACGAACGGGTCGGGCTCGGGGTCCAGCCCCGCCGCCTCGCGGCTGCCCCAGGCGTCGGCCCGCTGGGCGTCGTCGACCTTCGGGCCGGCGCCGACGTCCGTGAACGGCACCTCGCCCTGCACCACCGTGGTGACCAGCCGGCCGGACGTCGGCGCACCGGGCGCGGTCGGGGCGTCGACCTCGACCTCGACCACGTCGCCGGGCACCACGACGCTCGACCCGGCGGGCGTGCCCGTGAGGATCACGTCGCCCCGCTCCAGCGTGAGGTGCTGGGAGAGGTCGGCCACGATCTGCGCGAACGGGAACAGCAGGGCGTCCGGGCCGGTCGTGTCGTCCTGCACCAGGTCGCCGTTGACCCAGGTGCGCAGCCGCAGCGCCGCAGGATCCACCGTCCGCGCGTCGATCAACCGGGGGCCGAGCGGCGTGTACCCGTCGCGGCCCTTGGAGCGCACGTTGGAGCCCTTGTCGGCCTGGCGCAGGTCGTAGACGCCCAGGTCGTTCGAGGCGGTCACCGCGGTGACGTGCCCCCACGCGTCCTCGACCGCCACGTGCCGGGCGGGCTCGCCGATCACCAGCGCGACCTCGCCCTCGAAGGCGAGCAGCTCGGTGCCCGCGGGCCGCTCCACGACGCCGCCCGTCGCGGCGAGCGAGCTGGCCGGCTTGAGGAAGTAAGAGGGGGCGGCGGGCCGCCGTCCGCGCTGGTCGGCGCGGGACGCGTACGCGAGGTGGACGGCGACGATCTTGCCCGGCCGGCGGTCGAGCGGGCCGTCCTGTGCTTCGGTACCCATGAGCTCCCTTGCTCCCTGGTGCTTCGTATCACAGATCGTATATGGTCTGAACGGGCCCGGCAACGTCGCCGACCACGGGCAGAACGGACGAACGATGCAGTTCCACCACCACGGCTACGTGACCGGAGACCCGCACGTGCAGCCGGCCGCCGGGTACGGGATCGACCGGCCCGCCGAGCTGCCGGACGAGGTCGACGTGCTGATCGTCGGCAGCGGGCCCGCGGGCATGATCGCGGCGGCGCAGCTCGCCCAGTTCCCCGGCATCCGCACGCACGTCGTGGAGCGGCGGGCCGGGCGCCTGGAGATGGGCCAGGCCGACGGCATCCAGGCGCGCAGCGTCGAGACGTTCCAGGCCTTCGGGTTCGCGGAGCGGATCACCGCCGAGGCCTACCGCATCACGGAGATGGCGTTCTGGAAGCCGGACCCCGCGGACCCGCGCAACATCGCGCGCGCGGCCGTGCCGCCCGACGACCCCGACGGGATCAGCGAGTTCCCGCACCTGATCGTCAACCAGGCCCGGGTGCTCGACTACTTCGCCGAGGTGGCGGCCCGCGCGCCCGCGCGCGTGACCCCCGACTACGGCCTGGAGGCCACCGGCCTCACCGTCCCCGAGGCCGCCGGCGAGCCCGTCACCGTGACCCTGCGGCACACGGCCGGGCCCCACGAGGGCAGCAACCGCACCGTCCGCGCCCGGTACGTGATCGGCGCCGACGGAGCGCACTCCGCCGTCCGGCAGGCCATCGGCCGCAAGCCCGTGGGCGACCGGGCCAACCACGCCTGGGGCGTGATGGACGTGCTGGCCGTCACCGATTTCCCGGACGTGCGCACCAAGTGCGCCATCCAGTCGCACGACGGCGGGTCCATCCTGCTCATCCCCCGCGAGGGCGGCTTCCTGGCCCGCTGGTACGTCGACCTCGGCGAGGTGCCGCCGGGCGAGGGCGCCCGCGTCCGCGCCACCACGCTGGACGAGATCATCGCCCGCGCCAACCGCATCCTGCACCCCTACACGCTGGACGTGAAGGACGTGCCCTGGCACAGCGTCTACGAGGTGGGCCACCGCGTCACCGACGGGTTCGACGACGCGCCAGCCGACCTGACCGGCACCCGCACGCCGCGCGTCTTCCTCACCGGCGACGCCTGCCACACGCACAGCGCCAAGGCCGGGCAGGGCATGAACGTGTCCATGCAGGACGGGTGGAACATCGCCTGGAAGCTGGCGCACGTGCTCACCGGCCGCGCGCCCGAGGCGCTGCTCGCCACGTACTCGGCAGAACGCCAGGTCGTGGCCCAGGAGCTCATCGACTTCGACCGGGAGTGGTCCCGCCTCATGGCGACCCGGCCCGAGGACCTGCCCGACCCGACGTACCTCGAGGACTTCTACGTCAAGACGGCCGAGTTCCCGTGCGGGTTCATGACGCAGTACCAGCCGTCCATGATCGTGGCCGACGCCGCGCACCAGGCGCTCGCCACGGGCTTCCCGGTCGGCAAGCGGTTCAAGTCGGCCCCGGTCGAGCGCGTCGCCGAGGGCAACCCCGCCCACCTGGGCCACCACGCCCGCGCCGACGGGCGGTGGCGCGTCTACGCGTTCGCCGACGCCGCCGCGCCCGGTGACCCCTCGGCCCTAAAGGACTGGGCGCACTGGCTGGGCACCGCGCCGGACTCGCCCCTGCTGCGGCACACCCCGGCCGACGGCGACCCGGACGCCGTGCTCGACGTCAAGGTGGTCTACCAGCAGGACCACTTCGCCGTGGAGTTCGCCGACGTGCCCGAGGTGTTCCGGCCGCGGGTCGGCCCGTTCGGGCTGGTCGACCACGAGAAGGTCTACGCGACCGACCCGAGCCACGACATCTTCGACCTGCGCGGCATCGACCGCGGCGGCGCCGTCGTCGTGGTGCGCCCGGACCAGTACGTGGCCGCCGTCCTGCCACTGACCGCGCGCGACGAGCTCGGCGCGTTCCTCGCCGGGGCGCTGCTGCCAAGTAAATCCCGCGGGTGAATTCGTCGTTCAATAGTCGGAAAAATCAAGATTTGCTTTCTTTACAGGTCGATTTCCGGTAGGCATGCGGTCGCCGCGACTTTCCCGTGGCCTTCTGCCCCTGCCGTCGCGCGACCCCGGTCGACGGCCTGATCTGGGAGAAAGCATGAGAACACCGTCACCCCGTGCCTTGCGGTGCACGATGGCCGCGATACCCGTCCTCGCACTCACCGTCGCCGGGCTCGCCGCGACCGGAGGAACGACCACCGCGTCGGCCGCCGGCAGCGGCGCGCCCACCATCGAGAGCTCCGAGCACTACATCAACTACGCGGACGTCGCCGCGCAGCCCGAGATCGACGACGACGTCGAGATCAGGGCCGACGGCAGCACCGTCGTCCACCGGGCCAGGGGGAAGAACGGGGTCGGGGTGGACGCCTCCGTCCAGGCCGCCTCGGACGAGATCGACAAGAAGTACGCCGGCGGCAACCCGACGGCGGCACGCAAGCTGGCGGAGCTCGAGAACGAGGCCGTCGTCACCGGCTCCAGCCCCAGGCACATCAAGCACTCGCGCTACAAGCGTGCCCCGCAGACCCAGGAGGCCAAGCTCCTGACGATCCTGGTCGAGTTCGACGAGAACGCGAACGACGACTTCACCGACCAGATGGTGCCCACCTACTGGGGCTCCTCGGAGTGCATGCCGGGCAACGTCCAGAACGGGCCGCTGCACAACAACATCCCGGACCCGGCCGACGCCTCGCAGCCGGACAACAACTCGATGTGGGTCGCGGACTTCTCGTCCGAGCACTTCAACAAGATGCTCTTCACCGACAGGGGCATCACCCAGCGGGTCCGCACCGACCTCAGGGGGCCGGACGGCAGGCGGGGCATCGACATCTCCGGCTACACCATGAAGAACATGTACGAGGAGATGTCGCGGGGCGCCTACACCGTCTCCGGTGAGGCCACGCCGTGGGTCAAGGTGCCGCACTCCGAGGCGTACTACGGCGCCCAGCGCTGCTTCCTCAACGACGAGGGCGAGTGGGAGGCCGGCGCGTACCAGTCCATGAACGGCCATCCCGACAACCCGCTCGGGGCGGGTCAGCTCCCCATCGACGCCGTGGCGGCGCTCGCCGAGCTGCAGCCCGACTTCCCGTGGGCCGACTACGACATCGAGGACCAGTCCGACCGCGACGACGACGGCAACGTCTACGAGCCGGACGGCGTGATCGACCACGTCGTCCTCGTCCACGCGGGTGAGGACAAGTCGGGCGGCGGTGGCGAGCAGGGCACCTACGCCATCTGGGCCCACTCGTCGGCCGTCGCGGGCGGCGCCGACATCCCGGGCACCGATCTGAAGCTCTCCAACTACATCGTGCAGCCGGAGGACTCCGGCGTCGGCGTGTTCGCCCACGAGTACGGCCACGACCTGGGCCTGCCCGACCTGTACGACACGGGCAGCGGCGGCGACTCCGACGTCGACTTCTGGGACCTGATGAGCTCCGGCTCGCACTCGGGCCCCATCTTCCAGTCGATGCCCACGCACATGGGCATCTGGGACAAGTGGGTGCTGGGCTGGGTGGACCCGGTCGAGGTGAACCCGGGAGACCGCCGGACCACGGTCAAGGTGGGCCAGGCCTCCCGCCCGCTGAAGGGCACCGAGGACGGCGTCAAGATCAACCTGCCGGACAAGGAGATCACGCTGGGCACGCCGCACAGCGGCGAGAACATGTGGTACTCCGGCGCCGACCAGGACTGGGCCGACGCGCGGCTCTCCCGCACCGTCGAGGTCCCGGACGACGCCACGTTCTCCTTCTGGGCCGACTACGTGATCGAGGCCGACTGGGACTACGGCTACGTCGAGGTCTCCACCGACGGTGGCGCCACCTGGGCGGAGCAGAAGGTCTACGACGACGCGGGCGCCGAGGTCACCACCCCGGACGGGTACGCGGACCCGAACGGCCGCATGGCCGACTTCGGCGACAAGCGGTACGGCCTGACCGGCACCAGCGAGGGCTGGGCGCATCTCAACGTGGACCTGTCCGCGTTCGCCGGGACCACGGTCGACGTCCGCCTGCGGTACGCCACGGACGCGGCCTTCCAGGAGCGCGGCTGGTTCTCCGACGACTTCGAGCTCACGAGCGGTGACACGGTCGTGTGGAGCGACGACGTCGAGACGACCGACCCGGGCTGGACCGCCGAGGCGACGACGTTCGTCGACACCACCGGTGCCGGCTGGCAGACCACGTCCGGCTCGTCGGTCCAGGCGCAGTACTACCTGGTCGAGTGGCGCAACCTGGACGGCTTCGACAAGGGTCTGAAGTACGCGTACGACTCCACGTACGCGGCGCCGCAGACCGACGCGTGGAAGGTCGAGAAGGTCGCGTACAACGCGCCCGGCATGCTCGTCTGGTACCGGGACACCACGTACGGCAACGCCAACCTGGTGCTGAGCAACCTCTCCGCGCTCCCGAGCGCGGGGCCGAAGGGCGGCCTGCTGCTGGTGGACAGCCACTTCGACCCGCTGCGCCGCGACGACTCGGCCACGCCGGACACCTCCGCGCTGAAGAACGTCCCGTCCCGCGCGCAGTCGTCGAACGCGGCGTTCGGCCTCCGGCCGACGTACCCGTTCACCGAGTGCATCACGGGTACGGACACCACCAAGGAGTTCTGCACGAAGTTCCGGGCCCAGGCGCCGGTGCGCACGTTCACCGACGACGCCGGCTGGTACCCCGGCCTCGAGCTGAACGACAACGGCGGCCTGTACTACCGCGACAACGACGCGTCGACGGTCGTGCCGTCCGTCGACAACTCGCCCTACACGGTGCGGATGGTCGACGAACGCGGACAGCTCCTGCCGGAGCTGTTCGGGCAGGACTTCGGCATCGGTGCCGTCACGGGCACCGGGGACCCGGAGGACGACGGCGTCGGCTACGGCACCGTGATCCACCTCAAGAAGGCCTTCAAGGACAACACCTCGGCCCTCATCCAGATCACCCCGCCGCTCTCGGGGCGGTGACTCCCGCCGTCCTGAGCCGGTGACCCCGACGTGGGGTCACCGGCTCGGGCCGGCAGATATACTCAAGACCGTCAAGGCGGGCACCACCGACACCACCGCCTGCGCTCGAAAAAGGGGCGCGCGACGGGCCCCTGGCCGGGCCCGCACGGGACACATACGGACCGCACCACTCATCCGTCACTGTTTCCCTGGAGGCCCCGTGCCCACCGTGTCCGCCCATGTCGCCCGTACCGTCGCCCGCCACGTCGACCACGTCTTCGGCGTGATGGGGAACGGCAACGCCTGGTTCCTCGACGCCCTGGAGCGCTCGACCACCGCCCGGTTCACCGCCGTGCGCCACGAGGCCGGCGGCGTGGTCGCCGCCGACGCCCACTTCCGCGCGTCGGGCCGCATCGCCGCCGCCACCGCCACCTACGGCGCGGGCTTCACCAACGCCCTGACCGCGCTCGCCGAGGCCGCCCAGGCCCGCGTGCCGCTGGTGCTCCTGACGGGTGACGAGCCGACGTCGGGCCCCCGCCCGTGGGACGTGGACCAGATCGCGCTGGCGGCCGCCGTCGGCGCGCGCACCTATACGGTGGGCCGCGCGGACGCCGCCGCCACCAGCGTGATCGCCATCGAGCACTCCCTGACCTACCGGGTCCCGGTGGTGCTCGCGATCCCCTACGACGTCGCCGCCCTGGACGCCGGGCCGATCCCCGAGGCGCCCGAGCCCGTGCTGCCGAGGCCGCTCGCCCCCGCCGGGCCCTTCGACGCCGCCGCCCTCACCGACCTCGCCCGCCACCTCTCGGAGGCCGAGCGCCCGCTGCTGCTCGCGGGCCGCGGCGCCTGGCTCGCCGGGGCGGGCGGCGCGCTCGGCGAGCTCGCCGAGGCCACGGGGGCGCTGACGACCACCACGGCGCTCGGCCGCGGGGTCTTCCCCGACGGCCGGTACGACCTCGGCGTCGCGGGCGGCTTCGGCGCCCACGACGCCATGGAGCTGGTGCGCCAGGCCGACGTCGCCGTCGTGCTCGGCGCCTCGCTCAACCAGTTCACGATGCGGTTCGGCGAGCTGTTCGCGCCCGGCACGCGCGTGGTCCAGGTCGACATCGCGCCCGCCGCCACGCACCGGCACGTCGGCGGGTTCGTCCGCGGCGACGCCGCGCTGGTGGCCCGCGCCCTGCTGGACGAGCTGCACGCCCTGGGCGCCAAGCCCTCCGGCTGGCGCGAGACGGTCGACGTCGCCGCGGCCCGCACCTACGAGACCGGCCCCGCCGACGGCATCGCGCCCGACGGGCGCCTCGACCCGCGCACCGTCGCGCACCGCCTCGCCGGCCTGCTGCCGGAAGACCGCGTCGTCGTCTCCGACGGCGGCCACTTCATCGGCTGGGCCAACATGTACTGGCCGGTCGCCGCCCCCGACCGCATGGTCATGGTCGGCACCGCCTACCAATCCATCGGGCTCGGCTTCCCCAGCGTCGCCGGCGCGGCCGCGGCCCGGCCCGACGCCGCCGTCGTGCTCACCACCGGCGACGGCGGCGGGCTCATGGCCCTGGCCGACCTGGAGACGGCCGTGCGCACCGCGCGCGGCCGCGGCCTGGCCGTCGTCTGGAACGACGCCGCCTACGGCGCGGAGGTGCACGTGTACGGGCGGCAGGGCATCACCGAGGAGCCGATGCTCATCCCCGAGGCGGACTTCGCGGCGCTCGCCGGGGCCGTGGGCGCCGAGGGCGTCGTCGTGCGCTCGCTGGCCGACCTGGACCGGGTCGCGGCCTGGGCCGCCGAGCCCGTCGCCGACCGGCGCTTCCTGCTCCTGGACTGCCGCGTGTCGGGGTCCGTCGTCGCGCCGTACCAGGAGGAGATCCTGGCCGCGAACCGCGCCCGCTGACCCCCCTGACCTGAGGAAACGGGACCAAGGTCCCGTCCGGGCGGGGCCCCCGACTCTGCCGCGCGGCAATACCCGGCGAGAGGGTGGAGACAGGCGTCGGAAGAGGTCCGGCGCATCCACCGGGAGGACATCATGAGCTCCGTCAGCCACAACCCCGCCGAGTGGGCGCACGGGTCGGGCGCACGGGAAGCAACGGCCGCCACCACCCACGTCACGAGCGAGGCCGTCGCCCGGTACTCCTTCGCGGGGGTCCGGCTGCTGCTCGCCGTCGAGTTCCTGTGGGCGTTCGGCGACAAGCTCTTCGGCTGGGGCATGGCCACCCCGTCCGACGCCGCCTGGATCAACGGCGGCTCCCCCACCGAGGGGTTCCTCGGCGGCGTCGAGGGCACCTTCGCCGGCTTCTTCAACCCGATGGCCGGCAACCCGGTCGTCGACTGGCTGTTCATGATCGGCCTGCTCGGCATCGGCCTGGCGCTCGCGCTGGGCATCGGCATGCGGATCGCGGCCGGCACCGGCGCGCTGCTCATGCTGCTGATGTGGATGGCCTCGCTGCCCCTCGAGAACAACCCCTTCGTGGACTACCACCTGGTCGACGCGGTCCTGCTCATCGGCCTGGCCGCCTTCCTGGCCGGCGACACCGCCGGCCTCGGCAAGTGGTGGTCGCGCCGCCGCATGGTCGAGCGTTTCCCCGCGCTGCGATGACGGCACACCCCACGGTGCCCGTCCCGGTCGCGACCGGGACGGGCACCGCGGCTACGGTGGGGCACATGGACGTGCGCGTGTTCCTGGTGGACGACCACGAGGTGGTCCGCCGCGGCGTGGCCGACCTGCTGGAGTCCGAGCCGGGCGTCCGCGTCGTGGGCGAGGCCGGGACCGCGCGGGAGGCGCTGGCCCGGGTGCCCGCCGCCGAGCCCGACGTGGTGGTCCTGGACGTCCGGCTGCCCGACGGCGACGGCGTCACCGTCTGCCGGGAGCTGCGCTCGCAGATGCCGGACCTCGCCTGCCTCATGCTCACCTCGTTCGCCGACGACGAGGCCCTCTACGACGCGATCCTCGCCGGGGCCGCCGGCTACGTGCTCAAGCAGGTGCGCGGCACCGACCTGGTCAAGGCCGTGCTGACCGTCGCCGCGGGCGGGTCGATGCTCGACCCCCGCGCCACGGCGCGCGTCATGGAGCGGCTCCGGGCCGACGCCCACCACGAGCCCGACCCGCTGGCCCAGCTCACCGACCAGGAGCGGCGCATCCTCGGCCTGATCGGGCACGGCCTGACCAACCGGCAGATCGGCGGCGAGCTGTTCCTCGCCGAGAAGACCGTCAAGAACTACGTCTCCAGCATCTTCGCCAAGCTGGGCCTCGAACGGCGGGCCCAGGCCGCCGTGCTCGCCGACCGGCTGGAGCACGAGAAGCGCCCCCACCCCTGAGAGCGCCGGGACGGGTCAGGGCTCCGGCGACTCGTCCTGCGACAGCGGCACCCGCCACTCCAGCCGGGTGCCGGTCTGTACGGCCTCCGGGTTCACGGGCGTCACGAGCAGCACGCCGCCCGACTCCGCCGCGCGCCGGGCCAGGTTGAGCAGGCCGCTGCGGGTCGCGCCCTCCGGGATGCCCACGCCGTCGTCGCTCACCGTGAGCACCACGTCCTCCCCCACGGCCAGCCGCACCTCGGCCCGCGACGCGTGCGCGTGCCGGGCGATGTTCGACAGGGCCTCGCGCAGGACGGCGACGACGTGCTCCGCGACGTCGGGCGTCACCAGCGTGTCGACCGCCCCCTCGAACCGCAGCCGGGCCGTGAAGCCGAGCGCCGCCGCCGTCGCGTCGACCTCGGTGATCACCCGGGAGCGCAGCCCCACCCGGCGGGCGCCCGCGCCGGCGGGCTGTTCCCCCGACTGCAGCCGGTAGATCGTGGTGCGCACCAGCGAGATGGTCTCGTCCACGTCGTCGACGGTCCTGCCGAGCTGCGCGGCGATCTCCGGTGACGCGCCCCGGGCCACGCGCTGGAGCGCCAGGCCCGTCGCGTACAGCCGCTGGATGGCCAGGTCGTGCAGGTCGCGCGCGATGCGCTCCCGGTCGCGCAGCAGCGTGACCCGTTCGGCGTCGGCGCGCCCCTCCGCCAACTCCAGCGCGACCGCGGCCTGCGCGGCGAACGCGCCCAGGGCCTCGACCACCACCGACGAGAACGGCATGCGGCCCCGGACGCGGCCCGCGGCCAGGACGCCCCGGGCGCTGCCCGGCTGCCCGAGCGGCCAGACGGCGAGGGGGCCGAGCGGGCCGGGCAGGTCCAGCTCCAGGCTGGCGCGCTCGTCCGCGGTGGCGTCGTCCGTCACCATCATCACGCCCGTGCGCAACGTCAGGGTGGCGAACGTGCCGTCGGCCGCGAGCACCGAACCCACCTGCGCCTCCGCGCCGAGCCCCGCGGCCGACTGCAGCACCAGGCGCCCGGTCATCGGGTCGGGCACGGCCGTCACCGTCACGTCGGCGTCCGCCACCTCTCGTGCCTCGCTGGCGATCAGGGTCAGCACGTCGTGCGGCGACGACCCGGCCAGGACGTGGCGCGAGATCCGGTCGTTCGCCCGCGCCCACCGTTCGCGCAGCCGCGCCACGTCGTAGAGCCGGGCGTTCTCCACCGCCACGCTCGCCGAGGCCGCGAGCGCCTCCAGCACCCGCTCGTCCTCGGCCGTGAACTCGCCCCCGCCGCGCTTGTCCGTGAGGTAGAGGTTGCCGAACGGGGAGCCGTGCACCCGCAGCGGCATGCCGACGAAGGTGCGCATCGGCGGGTGGTGGGCGGGGAACCCGACGGACGCGACGTGCGCCGACAGGTCCTGCAGCCGCAGCGGCACGGGGTGGCGGATCATCTCGCCGAGCACGCCGCGGCCCGTGGGGTACGGGCCGATGGCCGCCACCTCGTCGTCGGTCATGCCGACCGTGAGGAACCTGGCGATCCGGTTGTCGGCGCCCAGCAGGCCGAGGGCGCCGTACCGGGCGTCGACGAGGTCGACGGCGGCCTCGACGATCCGGTGCAGCACGGTCTCGAGGTCCAGGCCGCGGCTGACCCCGACGACCGCCTCGAGCAGCACGTCGGTGCGGTCTCGCGGAGCGCTCACCGGGTCCATCGGTACCTCCTGCAGCCACGCTAGCGCGCGGGCGGGCGGCACGGCGCGCGGGACCTTCGTCCCGGACGGCGGGGCCTGGTGGCACTGCCGGGCAGGGCCTGGGGCTGATGTGCTGGTGGTGAGCACAGGAAGTGCGAGAGCAAGGAGCCCGATCATGAGCATCACCTGGTACCGGGGCATCGTCGTCGGCGTCGACGGGTCGGGCGAGAGCCTGTCCGCGCTCGACTGGGCGGCGCACGCCGCCGACGTGCACGAGGCGCGCCTGACGGTGGTGGCGACCCATGCCACGCCGCCCGCACCCGTGCCCGGGTTGGGCGACCCGGTCCGGGACACGCGCGACGAGGCCCGGCGGGCCGCGGAGGCGGCACGTACCCGGCTCGGCGGACGCCGGCCGGGCGGCCGCGACGTCGAGGTGGTGGTGCTGCCCGGCACCGCGGCGCACGTGCTGAGCCAGCGGTCGCGCACCTGCGACCTCGTCGTGGTGGGCCGCCGGGGGCTGGACGCGTTCGACCGGATGCTGCTCGGCTCCACGTCGTCGGCGCTCGCGGCGTCGTCCCCGGGGGCCGTCGTGGTGGTCCCCGTGGGCGCGACGACGGGCGACCCCCGCCGGATCCGCGTGGGCATCGCCCGGGACGACGAGCCGGACGTCCTGGGGGCGGCGTTCGCCGAGGCGGCCACGCGCGGCTGCCCGCTGGAGGTGGTGCACGTGACGGGCACCGACCCGATCAGCTCGGCGCTGTACCAGGCGGACCCCGTCGCCGCGACGTGGCACGAGGCGGCCCGCGCCGAGGTGGCCGACCAGGTGGCCCGGTGGGCGGAGAAGTACCCGCAGGTCACGTGCACGACGGCGATCCTGCGCGGCGACCCGGCGGGCGTGCTGCTGGAGGACCTGGCCCCGGACGACCTGGTCGTCGTCGGCGGGCGCCGGCACCCCACGGTGCTGGGCCGCATGCTGCGCAGCGTGCCCGACGCCGTGCTGCGGGGCGCGCCGTGCCCGGTCCTGGTGGTGCACGCCCCCGCGACGGTGTGACCGGGCCGGGCCGGGCGGCAGCCGGAGAAGCGCACGTTTGCGGGAGGTCTTGTCACGGGCTACCGGATCGGCGCGAACCGGACGTAGCGTCAGCACCGTGAGAGCACGAGCTGGGGCCGTCGTCTGCGCGGCCGCGTTGCTGTTGACCGCCTGCGGCCCGGGCGGCAGGACGCTGCCCGAGGCGCTGGAGCTGGAGCTGGAGCTGGACTACCCGCCCGCGCCGGCGCAGCGGGTTCCCGCCACCTCCGCCGAGGGCGGGAGCGACGCCGTCCCGATCGCCGACCTGGCCGACCCGGGCTGGCTGCGCGACACCGCGGAGCGCACCGGGATCCCGCGGCGGGCGCTGGCCGCCTACGCCGGGGCGTCGCTCCGGCTGGCCGAGACCCTCCCGGAGTGCGGCCTCGGGTGGAACACGCTCGCGGGCATCGGCGCCGTGGAGTCGATCCACGGCAGCTACCTCGGGGCGAGCACGGACGCCGACGGGCTGGTGAGCCCGCCGATCATCGGCATCGCGCTGGACGGCAGCGAGGGGGTCATGGAGATCCTCGACACCGACGAGGGCGAGCTCGACGGCGACGTGCGGTGGGACCGCGCCGTCGGCCCGATGCAGTTCATCCCCACCACCTGGGGCGACTACGCGCAGGACGGGAACCTGGACGGCCGGGCCGACCCGCACCAGATCGACGACGCGGTGCTGACGGCGGCGCACTACCTGTGCGAGAGCGGCGGCGACCTGACCACCGACGACGGCTGGACGGCCGCGCTGGCCGCCTACAACCGCTCGGTGTCCTACGCCCACGACGTGGCGGACCTCGCCACGTCGTACGGCGCGGAGCCGGGCGTCACCACGGAGCCCGGCGCCTAGCGGCTCGCTGCGGGCGGCAGGTCGCGGCCGATCAGGCGGACGATCGCCAGCTCCGTGGCCCGCGTCATGTCGACCGAGCCGGGCTCCAGCAGCCACTGGAGCTGCAGGCCGTCCATCGTCGCCACGATCACGCGGGCGGTCGTCGCGGTGTCGACGTCGGCCGCGATCTCGTCCCGGTCCCGGGCCTCGTCGAGCGCCTCGACGACGAGGGCGAGCAGCCCCTGGTACCGGTCGCGGAAGTAGTCCTGCGCGGGGTGCTCGGCCGTCACGCTCTCCGCGGCGAGCACGGTGTAGAGCCGCACGATCCCCTCGCGCTCGGTGTTGCGGCGCGTGGTCTCCACGAGGTGCCGCAGGAACGCCAGGCCGCGGGGGCGCTCGCTGCCGAGCTCCTCGATGTCGGTCGAGTCGCGCAGGTCGAGCACGCCGGTGAGCAGCCCGGCCTTGGACGAGAAGTAGTGCAGCACGCCCGCCTGGGTGAGCCCGACCCGCGCCGAGATCTCCGCGAGCGACGCGCTCTGGTACCCGCGCTCCGCGAACGTCTCCATGGCGATGCGCAGGATCTCCGCCCGGCGCTCCGCGGGCGGACGCCGCGTCCTGGCGCCCCCGGCTTCTCGTGTCATCCGAGGGAGTCTACGGGTACGTGGATCCACTACCTACCGAGTGCTTGGTAGGTAGGAGTAGGGTGGCGCCCACATTCCACCCACCGAGGGAGTCGCAATGACGCGCACCACCCGCACCGGGCACCTCCGGACGGCGCTCGCCACGCTGAGCGTGCTGGCCGTCGCAGCCGTCGGCGTCGGGCCGGCCGTGAGCTCGGCCGCCGCCGCCCCGACCACCGCGCACGTCTGGGTCACCACCGCCGACGGCACCCGCAGGCTGGCCGACGGCGGCAGCCTCGCGTTCGGCACCGGCCCGCAGGCCACCGACATCCGGGTCAGCCCGGACCAGGTGTCACAGCGCTTCACCGGCGCCGGCGCGTCGGTGACCGAGGCGTCCGCCGCGCTGATCAGCGGCCTGCCGGCCGGCACCCGCGACACGCTGCTGCGGTCGCTGTTCTCGCGCAGCGGCGACGGCATCGGGCTGAACTACCTGCGCCAGCCGCTGGGCAGCACCGACTTCAACTCCGGCGGCTTCTACACCTACGAGGACACGCCCGGGCAGTTCAGCATCGCCCGCGACCAGCAGCAGATCCTGCCCGTGCTGCGGCAGGCCCTGGCGATCAACCCGAACATCCGGTTCATGGGCAGCCCCTGGTCCCCGCCCGCGTGGATGAAGTCGGGCAATTCGCTGAACGGCGGCAGCCTGCGCGCCGAGAACTACGACGAGTACGCCGACTACCTGGTGCGCACGATCCAGGCCTACGCGCAGCAGGGCGTGACGCTCAGCGACCTCACGGTGGCGAACGAGCCGCTGTTCGCCACGAGCTACCCCTCGCTGAGCATGTCCGCGGCCGAGCAGGCGCAGTTCCTGCGGGTGCTCGACGCCCGGCTGACCAGCGCCGGGCTGGGCACCCAGATCTTCGCCTACGACCACAACTGGGACCGGCCCGACTACCCGCTGGAGGTCTTCTCGGGCACCCAGGGCGTCTCGCGCGTCGTCGGCGCCGCGTTCCACTGCTACGGCGGCTCCCCCGAGGCGCAGGCCCAGGTGGTCGCGGCGGGCAAGCGCGTGTACTTCACCGAGTGCTCCGGCACCGACAGCGACAACGCGGCGAACACCTTCGGGGACACCCTGGTCTGGCACGCGGAGAACCTCGTGGTGCGCAACATGCGCAACGGCGGGGAGACGACGATCAACTGGAACCTCGCGCTCGACCAGAACGGCGGCCCGCACCAGGGGCACTGCGGCACCCGCTGCAACGGCGTCGTCCAGATCGCCGGGAGCACCGTGACCCGCAACGCCGAGTTCTACGTGCTGGGACACCTCACCAAGTTCATCGACGCCGGCGCGCGCCGCATCGGCTCCACCAGCGAGCAGTCCGGCGGGCTGCAGAACGTCGTCTACCAGAACCCGGACGGCACCCGCGTGGCGTACGTGGTGAACGCCTCCTCCGGCAGCCGCACGTTCTCCATCACGGACGAGGGCCGCTCCCTGACCCACACCCTGCCCGGCCGGGCAGTGGCCACGTACACGTGGGACCCGCAGTCGACCACCACCCCGGCCGACCCGGACCCGGCCTCCTGGTACCAGGTCGCCTCGTCGGCGAGCGGCAGGTGCCTCGACGCCGCCGACTGGGGCACCGCCGACGGCACCGGCCTGCAGCAGTGGGCCTGCGGCGCCGCCGCGCAGGCGAACCAGCGCTGGCGCTTCACGCCGACCACGGACGGGTACTACCAGGTGGCCAACCAGCACGCCGGCAAGGTCTGGGACGTGGCCGGCGGTCCGGGCGCGGTGGCGGCCGGCACGGCGGTGCACCTGTGGTCGTACGTGGGCGGCACCAACCAGCAGTGGCGGCCGACGACGGCGGGCGGCGGCGTCACCTTCACCGCCCGGCACAGCGGCGCGTGCCTGACGCTCGGCTCCGCGACCGGGGCCGACGGGACCCGGTTCACGCAGCAACCGTGCACCGGGTCGGCGGCGCAGACCTTCCGGCTGACGCGGGTCGGCTGAGCCGCCGCCGTCCGACCGCCCGGGCGGGGGCCTCGCTAGGCCGAGGCTCCCGCCCGGGCGACCGCGCGCACGCGGACGACGGCGGTCACGCCGAGCACGGCCACGGCGGCCGCGAGCGCCGCGGCGGCGGTCGGGGCCGAGTACGGCGTGCCGTCCCACCGCTCGACGGCGATCCAGGACAGGCCCCACGCGATGGCCAGGGCCACCGCCACGGGACCGTTCCCCCGCACGGCCAGGACGACGCCGATCACGCCGACCACCGCGAGGACGCCGACGGCCCACCAGTCCGCGGCGAGTCCCGCGCCGTCGAACCCGGCGCTGGTCAGCGCCGCGGCGATGTTGGCGGCCGTGGCCACGCAGACCCAGCCGAGGTAGATGCCGAGCACGCCGTCGACCAGCACCCGGTCGACCACCCCGTGCGCGCGGGTACGGAGCAGGATCAGGAAGACCCGGACGAGCAGCGTGAGCAGCGCCGCGATGACGAGCACGCTCACCCAGAGCCACCCGGCCTGGACCACCAGGATCCACGCCGCGTTCAGCAGCATGGTCCCGGCGACCGGCAGACGCAGGCGCCGCTGCCGCGCCTGTGCCTCGGCCGTCGGGGCCGGGAACCACTGGAGCGCCGTGTACCCGGCGAGCCCGACGTAGACCACGGTCCACACCGAGAACGCGGCGGACGCCGGCGCGAGCAGCGTGGCGTCCGTGTCCAGCGCTCCCCCGGCCGCCGCGTTGACGGACGTGCCACCGAACACGCCGACACCGATCATGGAACCGATGACGCAGACCACGAAGCTGACGGTGACGACGATCTGCTGCAACCGGTCGCGCGATGTGTCGCGCGGTGCGCCCTGTGCCATGGAGGCCTCCTCGGGAAGGGCCGGGCGGCCCCCCGTACCTGCCCCAGCAGGCAACCGCCCGGCGAATATGCCTAGCCTATCTAGTAAATCGCTCGGCTTCCTGTTTTGCGGAAAGGTTGGTGTCGTCCCATGTCCCACGTCCTCGTGACCGGAGCCACCGGGTACATCGGGGGGCGGCTCGTGCCCGAGCTGCTCGCCGCCGGGCACGACGTGCGCGTGCTCGCGCGCCACCCCGAGCGGATCGCCTCGCGCGAGTGGTCCGGCGACGTCGAGGTGGTCGAGGGCGACGCCACCTCCCGCGGCGACCTGCGCCGGGCGCTCGACGGCGTCGACGTCGCCTACTACCTGATCCACGCCCTCGGGGCCGGCCCCGGGTTCGCCGAGCGTGACCGCGCCACGGCCCGCGGCTTCGCGGTCGTGGCCCGGGAGGTCGGCGTCGGCCGCGTCGTCTATCTGGGCGGCCTCTACCCCGAGGGCGAACGGCTCTCGCCCCACCTGGAGTCGCGCCGCGAGGTCGAGGAGATCCTGCTCGACGGCGGGGCGCCGACGATCGTGCTGCGCGCCGCCGTGATCCTCGGTTCCGGCAGCGCGTCGTTCGAGATGATGCGCTACCTCACCGAACGGCTCCCGGCCATGGTCGCGCCGCGCTGGATCAACAACCGCATCCAGCCCATCGCGGTGCGCGACGTGCTGCGCTACCTGGTCGGCGCCGCCGAGATCCCGGCGGACGTCAGCCGCGGCTTCGACATCGGCGGTCCCGACGTGCTCACCTACCGCGAGATGATGCAGCGCTACGCCGCCGTCGCCGGCCTGCGCCCGCGGGTGATCCGCGCCGTCCCCGTGCTGACGCCGCGGCTGGCCAGCCTCTGGGTGGGCCTGGTGACACCCGTGCCGCCGGGCATCGCGAAGCCCCTGGTGGGGTCGCTCGTGCACGAGGTCGTGGCCCAGGAGGACGACATCAAGCAGTACGTGCCCGACCCGCCCGAGGGGCTGACCGGCTTCGACCGGGCGGTGGGGCTCGCCCTGGCGCGGATCCGGGACCTCGACGTGCGCACGAGCTGGGTGTCCGCCTCGACCCCCGGCGCGCCGTCCGACCCCCTGCCCGACGACCCGGACTGGGCCGGCGGGAGCCTGCTGGTGGACGACCGGTCGAGCGTGGTGGACACGACGAGCGAGGCCCTGTGGACCGTGATCGAGGGCATCGGCGGCGCCCACGGCTGGTACTCCTGGCGCCTGGGCTGGGTGGCGCGCGGCGCCATGGACCGGCTCTTCGGCGGGCCCGGCCTGCGGCGCGGTCGCCGGCACCCGCACCGCCTCGCGCCCGGCGACGCGCTCGACTGGTGGCGGGTGGAGAAGATCGTCCCCGGCCGGCTGCTGCGGCTGCGCGCCGAGATGCGCCTGCCCGGGCTGGCCTGGCTGGAGCTGTCCGTCGAGGACGAGGCCGCCGAGCGGCCGACGTTCCGCCAGCGCGCGATCTTCCTGCCGCACGGGCTGCCCGGGCAGCTCTACTGGTGGGCCATCAGCCCGTTCCACGGCATCGTGTTCGGCGGTATGCAGCGCAACATCGCCCGGGCGGCGGCCCACGCCGCCGCCGGCGACGGGCGACCAGCCGACTGACTCGGCGATGGGGGTTCGCCGAGTCAGTGGGTTGGTGTGCACCAGCCGACTGACTCGGCGATCGGGGTTCGCCGAGTCAGCTTGCCGGTTCGGCTTGCTCCGGGGCCGCGCGGGAGCGACGGCGCCGGCCGCCGAGCCGCGACGTGCCGCCCGGCACGCTCGCGTCCCAGGCCCGGGCGATGCCGAGGTGGCGCAGGCGGCCGTCGGTCACGGTGACGCCGTCGGGCCCGATCCAGTGCTCGACGCCGAACCGCTCGTCGGTCGCGGCGTCCCAGCGGCGCATGAAGGGCGTGCCGTTGTCCGTGATGACGACCGACCCGTACGTGCCGGGCAGCGGCTCGGCCGGCAGGTGGATCACCGTGTACACGCCCGCGAGGTCGGACGGGCCGACGGACGACACGCTGTACCAGTTGCCGTCCCGATCCCGTTGGATGGCGTAACCGCTCGCGTCCAGGGCGATGCTGAGGTGCGGCAGGTCGGCGTCGAGGAGCTCCTGGCTGTTCTGGTAGACGGTGCCGACCTGGGCTGCCTGGGTCATCGCGCGGGTCTCCTTGACGTCGGATCGGGGATATTCACCCATCCAAGCGGATTAGTCGCGTTTTGGCTGGTCCAAGGGGCAGCTCAGGGCCGACGGATCAGCCGATCAGCCGGAAGATCGGGAAGGCGCGGCCCTCCGCCGTCCGCTCGTAGGCCGCGAAGCCGCTCGAGGACGCCTTGAAGCGCGCCCACATCGCGTCGCGCTCCTCGCCCGCCAACTCCTCGACCTTGACCCGGACGGTCACGACCGGCTCGCCCGGCACCTCGATGTCGACCTCCTCGGCGCGCCGCAGCCCGTAGACCCACGCCGGGTTCCTGGGCGAACCGCCGGCGCTCCCGACCACGTAGCGGACGCCGTCGTCCTGGATCGCGGCGAGCGGCGCGATCCGCACGCTCCCGTCCTTCCTCGGCACGTGCACG
Source organism: Promicromonospora sp. NPDC059942 (assembly GCF_042731755.1). NCBI lineage: Bacteria > Bacillati > Actinomycetota > Actinomycetes > Micrococcales > Promicromonosporaceae > Promicromonospora > Promicromonospora sp. NPDC059942. Next base: position 401,553 of record NZ_JBHWLR010000002.1, on the reverse strand, counting down.
AGCACGAGCCCCTTGCCGAACCGCACGGGCTCGGTAACCTCGCCGCCGTTGGCGCGGAAGGCTTCGACGATCTGCTGGTTGAAGTCCATTCCGCGGCAACGCCGACAGGGCCGACGACATTCCGCCAGGCGCGGTCCCGGACCAGGTCAGCCCGCGTCGAACCGCTCCTCGCCCTCCAGGTCCGGGTTGTCCTCGGGGTCCTCGCCCGGGACCGCCTCGCCCGCCGGGTCCTCGCCCGGGATCGCGGTGTCCGCGGCGCCCGCCGCCTCGGCCTTGAGGCGGTCGGCGTCCTCCTTCGACACCTCGACGTGGTCCCGACGCTCCGGACCGCCGTCCGCCGCCGTGCTCTGGTGCTCGCCCTCGCTCATGCCGGCTCCTTCCACGACCCGCCAGATGCCCGGCCGGACGCGGCGCGCCCGGCCGGTTCTCGACGCTACGGCAGCCCCCGCGCACTCGCACCCACGAGCCCGCACGGCCGCCGGCGAAAGTCGGGGTTGCGTAACGATATATCTTTGATCTATCTTTAGAGCGTCGGTAGAGCGGAGACGTTCCCGATCGGCGGGTCTGACGAGACGCCGTAGTGCGCGATCGCGCACCGCCTCGCCCCGCCGCGACACGTAGGAGACACACCATGCGTACCCATGACGACAACCCCCAGAACTCCGGACGACGCGGCCGCGGCCGTGACTTCCTGCCCTCGTTCGAGGGCGCCCGGTTCGGCGGCCGGATGTTCGGCAGCCCCCGGTTCGACGGCGCCGGGTTCGGCCCGGGCTTCGGCCCCGCGCTCGCGATGGCCGGCGGGCCCGGCCTGCCGGACGACCGCGACTACGACGACGCCGACGAGCGTCCCGCCCGGGGCCGGCGCGGTTTCGGTCCCGGCAGCTTCGGCCCCGGCGGTCCCGGTGGCTTCGGCCCCCGCGGCCCGCACGGCGGTCACCACGAGGGCGGACGGCGCGGCCCTCGCGGCCCGCGCCGCGCCGGCCGCGGCGAGATCCGCGCCGCGATCCTGCTGCTCCTGGCGGAGCAGCCGATGCACGGCTACCAGATCATCAGCGAGCTGGCGGAGCGGACGGACGGCCGCTGGCGCCCCAGCGCCGGCGCGGTCTACCCCGCGCTGTCCCTGCTCGCCGACGAGGGCCTCGTGGTCCTCACCGAGGACCGTGGCCGCAAGCTCGCCACGCTGACCGACGAGGGCACCGCCTACGTCGAGCAGCACAAGGACGAGCTCGGCACCCCCTGGGAGCAGGTCGGCCACGGTCACGGCCGCCAGCTGCGGCACGAGCTGCGCGCGCTGGCCGACGCCGTCGAGCAGGTCGCCCGCACCGGCACCGCCGAGCAGGTGGCCACCGTCACCGCGGTGCTCGACAAGGCCCGCCGCGAGGTCTACCTGACCCTCGCCGGCGAGGCGCCCACCCAGGACCGCTGACCCCTGATCAACCACGGGCGGCACCGCGCGACAGCGTGGTGCCGCCCGTTCTCGCGCGCCGGGGTAAACGCCTCGTGAACTACCCCGGCCCGGAGAGCGGTTATGCAGCACTCTTGACAGAATGTCCGCATGACCGCACTTGAGGCCATCCTCGACGACTACCTGCTGAGGTCGGAGTCGGAGACCGACCGGGACGAGAAGTTCGAGGAATTGATGAAGGCATTCCTGCGCTCGGACGCCGAGTGGGCCGCCGCCTTCGACACGGTGTGGTCATGGGGCGAATGGCCCGGCCACGAGGGCCCGGGCAACGGGATCAGCCTGGTCGCGCGGGAGCAGGACACCGAGAACCTGGTGGCCGTGCAGTGCGCTTTCCACGACCCGGCACAGCCTTTGTCGAGGCCGGACGTCGCCGCATTTCTTTCGGCGTCGAACAAGGCCCCGTTCACGACCCGGCTCGTGGTCGCGACGACCGATACCTGGGACAAAGAGCTGGAGGATCTGGTCCAGGACGAAGAGATACCCGTCCGCCGCATCGGGCTGACCAGGATGCTGGACTCGTCCGTCGACTGGGCCCGGTTCGGACCGGCGGCCGTGGCGGCCGGATAGCCCCGGAACCACCACCGATCGACCCCGATCGAACCCCGGCGAAGCACCCCCCATGTATCGCTCCGCACGCAGGGTGAAAACTGATCAGGATTCCATGCTTTTGCATGGAAATTCCACCCGGCACTCCGCGAGGAGAAACCCGGGCAATGCTATGTGAAGGAGCGATATGCCACTCACCACCGCCGCACCCGACAGCGATCTCCTGACTCCTGTCTGCCGCGCCTACGGCGAGGGAGTCGCCGACGGCTGGTACGCCCGGAAAGGCGGGGGCGGCGGGGACTACGCGGCCGTCGTCGACCGGCCGGCCCTGCCCGGGACCCTGGAGACCGCCGAGGTCCGCATCTGCCGCGGGGCCGCGGTCGACCTCACGGACCGGTGGGCGTTCTTCGACGACCTCGCCCCCGCGACGGCGTTCGTGCGCGCAGGCCGGCTGTCCAACCTGATGCCGTCGTGGGACCTCTTCGAGGCCGCCGAGGTCCGGGCGTACTGCCCCGAGCACCACCGCGAGGAGGCGGCCCTGCTCCTGGGGCGCCAGGTGCACGAACGGTCCGAGCTGCGCGAGCTCGTCGCCCGGTTCGTCACGTCGTTCACCGCGAGCGCACCAGCGTGGTGGGGCTGGAAGGAGGGGTTGTTGAGTCGAACCGCATTTTTCGCCCGCATACCCGCACTCGCCACAGAGACGGTAGGGTGCTCCCCCCAGGGTAT
>NZ_JBHWLR010000002.1:379483-398806 GCF_042731755.1 Promicromonospora sp. NPDC059942 | reverse complement strand
CCACCCTTTCCCTTTTTCCTCCGCTCTCCCCCCCCCGACCCCCCTCTCTCTCCCCCCCCAAAACCATGGCCCCCCCACCCCCCACGCCTGTCCGACCAGCCGACTGACTCGGCGGACGGCGGCGGTCGGGTCAGCCGCGCGGGTCCTCCCGGACCGTGAGCGAGCTGAGCACCGGGTCGCCGTCGCCGAGCTCGCCCACCAGCTCGACCGTCAGGTCGCCGCCCGCGTGCTCGACGGCGGCGGCGTGCGTGTCGGCGGCGAGCCTGCCCACCGCGGCCTGGACGTCGTGCTCGTAGAGCACCGCCTCGCCGTCGACCAGCACGTCGAACGCGCGCCCGCCGACCGGGACCCGGTCGAGCTCAGCGAAGCCGAGACCCACCTGGTAGGTGCCCGCCGGTACGTCCTCGAACACGTAGGAGAACGTCCTGCCGGTCCGCTGGGTGCGGAAGAGCTGGTCGTCGTCCGTGCCCGCGATGTCGGCCCGGGTGGACCGGGCCTTGCCGCCCACGTAGCCCCACGCGGCGCCGTGCCGCTTCCGGTCGAGGGCCTGGTCGGCTGACCAGACCGTGCCGTCCGCGCCGGTGAGCCCCGTGCCGCCCACGTCCACGCCGAGCCAGTAGGCCGACGAGCCGAGGGTGGCGGGCAGCAGCTGCGACCCGTCCCGGCCGGCGTTCGACGCCACCAGCACGTCGCCGGTGAGCTCGCCGGGCGTGGTCCCCGACGTGTCGGCGGTGGCCGTGACCGTCGTCGACTCGCCGACGGCGAGCACGGTCGGACCCTCCAGGGCCGCGCCGGCCAGGGTCAGCCAGGGCAGGTCCGCGGACCCGCTCTGCCCCCGCTCCTGCTCCGCGAACGAGACCTTCAGCGGCGCCGAGCCGGTGTTGGTCACCTGCACCTCGGCGGTCGCTGTCTGGTCCGGGCCGAGGAGCCAGTCGAGCTCGTCGCCCGAGACCTCGGCCACGCCCGTGGTCAGCTCGGTGTCGAGCGTCCCGGCCTGGCCGGCCTCGTCGAGCGTCACCGTGCCGGCGCCGGCCACGTAGTCGGGCGACCAGACCTCCACGCTGCTCTCGCCGAGCAGCGCCTGGGCCTTCCAGCGGCCCTGCTTGGTGGTGGTGATCGTCCGGGTGCCGCCGTCCGGAGCCGTCAGCGTGACCACGGCGCCCGCGACCGGCTTGCCGTCGTTCGCGTCCGTGACCGTGCCCTCCAGCGTGCCCGACGCGGGCAGGGTGAACTCCAGGCCGCTGCCCGCGGTGAGCGTGGCTTCGTCGTAGGAGTAGACCTGGTGGGCGCCGGTCAGGCTCTCGACCCCGACCGTGGCCGACGAGCCGTGGGTCAGCGGGTTGTCGCCGCCCACGCCGGGGCCGTACCCGATCTGGATCCGGCCGTCCGCCACGAGCGTGACCGAGAAGCTGACCCGCTCACCGGGCGCCTCCTGGAAGGTCACGTCGCGGTACTCGATGACCTGCGCGTCCTGGCCGTCCACCTCGGTCACGCCGAGGTAGATGCCCGCGGCGTCGTCGACCTCCAGGTCGTCCCAGAACGGGTAGAGGGCGTCCGCCCCGCCGGACGACGGCAGGTCGGTGTTGCCCCAGCTCCCCCGGTACCGGTCGAAGGTGAGCATGCCGGCCGGCGACACGCACACCCCGTCCCAGGTGGTGTCGTAGAAGGGGAAGTCGAACTCGAAGAACAGCGGCCCGCACCCGGCGGTGCCGGTCCACGGCGTGAGCGTCGTGCCCTCCCGGTACAGGCCGGTGGTGACCTTCTGCTCGTAGGTGCGGCCGGCGGGCGACACGGGGACGTCCTCCGGTCGCTCCGGCTCCGCGGGCTCCTGGGGCCCCTCCGTGGCGCGCGGATCGCGCGTCACGAGCAGGGACGCGACGCTCGGGGCCCGCAGCCCGTTGGTGCCCCGCAGCTCGACGGTCAGCGGCCCGCCGTCGTGCTCGACGACGGCGGTGCGCACGTCCGCCGTCCGCTGGCCGGCGGTGCCCACCGGGTCGTAGGCGTAGTGCTCCAGGGACCCGTCGACGAGCACGTCGAACACGCGCTTGCCGCGTGCCGCCTTCTCGATCTCCGCGAACCCGAGGTCGACCCGGTAGGTGCCGGCGGGGGCGTCGTCGAAAACGTAGGTCAGGTCCCGGCGCACCGGGGTGCGCTGGGTCTGGAACAGGGCGTCGTCCGTGGTGCCCGCGATGGCCGAGCGCGTGGAGACGGTCCGGGTGCGACCCTCGTAGCCCCAGCCGCCGTCGCCGTGGGCCCGGTCGGCCGACCAGGCGAAGCCCACGCCGTCGGTGAAGGAACCGCCGCCCGCGTTCACAGCCACCTGGTAGTCGGTGGTCGTCACGGTGACGGGCACGTACTCCTTGGACTGCCGGCCGGCGTCGGAGCGCACCACGATGTTCGCGGCGAGCGTCCCGGCGTCGACGCCGTCCGTGGAGACCGCGACGTCGACCGTGGTCGACTCCCCCGGTGCGAGCGTGCCGTGCGTCGTGGACAGGGACAGCCACGGCAGGTCGGTGACCTGGTCGTCCTCGACGTCGACGAGCAGCACCTCGTCCGAGATCTGGTCCGTGGCCCACAGCGCGCCGCTGGCGTCGGTGTCGAGGCCGCCGCCCTGGTACGGCTTGGGGTCCGGGAACCACCAGGCGTTCACCAGCGAGCAGTCCACCGGGTCGACCTGGAGCAGCCGGCTGCGCCCGGCGGCCAGGTCGGTGTACCAGATGGTGTCGGACGCCTGGTTGTACGCCAGGCCCATGACCTGCGGCAGCGGCGGCGCGCAGAACGACAGCAGCTCGCCCGGCGTCTCGTGCGAGGTGCCGGCGACCGTACCGATCATGCCGTTGACCCGGCCGCCGACGTAGAACACGTCGCGGCCCGCGTCGTAGGCGAGGCCCGTGAGCTGCAGGGTGGACCAGTCGCCCTTGATCTCCCGCGTCTTGTCGCCGGTCTCGCGGTCGAAGCAGTGGATGAAGCTGGCCGGGCTGTCCTCCATCTGGCACATGTCGCCGGTCAGCGTGTCGAACGCCAGGTCGAAGGCCCGGTAGTCCGGGTTCCAGTCGGCCGCGAACACCTTGCCGGTCTTCCTGCCCGTGACGGTGAAGGCCGTGTTGGTCTTCGCGTCGTAGTCGTGCACCCAGACGTCGCCGTCGTAGCCGAGCCCGGACGGCTCGCCCTCCGCCGGCGTCCCCGACGGCTTGAACCGGGTGATCACGTCGCCGCCGGCGAGCGTGTCCGTGGCCAGGGTGTCGGCGGCCGTGTCCTTGCCCGCCGCCGCGCCTGGCTTCCCGGCGTCCGCGCTCGACGCCGTGTGCTTGCCCGATGTACCCGCCTCCCAGGCGGCCAGGTCGATGCTGCTCGCCGCGCCCTTCAGGGTGCTCGTGGTCGCGCCCGCACCGTCCAGCTCGGGATGCCGCTCCACCTCGGCGAGGTCGTACGTGACCGGCGCCGACCCGGTGTTGGTCAGCGTGAGCGAACCCTGGCCGTGCTGGTCGGTGCCGAGCACGGTGTCCAGGCCGTCGGTCGCGAGGTCGGCGACGCCGGTGGTCAGGCGCGCGTCGACCCTCGCCTTGGCGTAGAGCTCGTCGAGCGAGAACTCGTACGACCGCGTGACGTAGTCGGGCGCGGTGACCGTCATGGTGTAGTCGCCGGTCGGGAGCTGGCGGTGCACCAGCCCGGTCCCGTTGGTCACGACGCTCTCCACGAGCTTGCCGTCGCGCGTGAAGGCGACGTCGGCGCCCTCGACCGGGAGCCCGTCGTTCTCGTCGACGACCGTCGCGTCCAGGTAGCCGAAATCGGGCAGGTCGTAGGTGACCACGAGGCCGTCGTGCAGCACGGGGGCGTCCTGCGAGAACCGGATGCCGTCCACGCCGGCCCAGCCCTGGATGCCGGTGGTGGCGGTCGAGCCGGCGCTGAGCGGGCCGTCCGCGCCCACGCCGTCGCCGTAGGCGACGATCACCGTGCCCGAGCGCGTGATGGTGACCGAGAAGCTGATCCGGGCCGTGGTGACGTTGTCGACCGCCTCGGCCTGGACGTTGCGGTACTCGACCACGAACGCGTCCTGGCCGTCGACCGTGGTGGTGCCGGTGTAGACGCCGCCCTGGTCGTCGATCGTGAGCGGCCGGCTGATGTAGAACGGGAAGATCGCCGCCCCGCCGGTGCCCGGCCCCGCCGTGTCGGACGCGGAGGTCGTGATGACGCCGCGCCGGCCGATGTTCAGGGTCTCGTGGGTGCCGTTGTAGAACGCGATCGGGAAGGGCAGCGTGATGTCCTGCCACACCCCGCCCGTGATCTCGACCAGGTCGGTGCCGCGGCGGTAGTCGCCCTCGGACACGGAGCAGGTGTACCCGCCGAGGTCCGTGACGCGCTCCACCCTGACGGTGAGGTCCTGCGGACCGTCGACGGCGAACGTCGTGGTCGCGGGCGACAGGCAGGCGTTCGGGCGCACGGCGAGCGTGTACTCGCCCTCGGGGACGGCGGGCACGGTGAACGTCCCGTCGGCTCCGGTCACGACGGCGTCCAGCGGGGTGCCGTCCACCGACACGTCGGCGTTCGGGACGGGCGCGCCGTCCGGGTCCACCACGGTGCCGGTCACGTCGTGCCGCTGCGCGGCCGTGAGCGTCGCGTCGAGCGTGCTGGTCGTGTCGACGGCGACCGTCGCCCGCGCGGAGCTGGCGAGGTAACCGAAGGCGCTGGTCGTGACGTCGTAGTCGCCCGCGATCACGCTCATCGAGTAGGTGCCGTCACGGCCCGTGACGGTGCGGGGCGAGTGGCGGCCCTCGGCGGCGACGGTGGCGCCCGCGACGGGCTCGCCGTCGGCGTCGGTCACCGTGCCGGCCAGGGTGCCGGCGCCGCCGGAGGCGAGGGCCTCCTGGACCAGCGCGAGGGCGTCGATCTTGCCCTCGCCCCAGACGTTGTTGTCCTCGGCGGTGCCGCCGCAGCTCAGGTCCTCGGTGTCGTGCGCGGTGCCGTCCAGCAGGGTCTTCGTGCTCTCGATGTCACCGACCAGGCTGGGCACCGCGCTCCAGAGCAGCGCCACGACGCCGGCCACGTGCGGGGCCGCCATGGACGTGCCGGAGCCCGCGCCGTACCCGCCGCCGGGCAGCGCCGAGAGCACGTCGACGCCGGGCGCCGCGATGTTCGGGTTGATCTTGCCGTCGGTGCCGGGGCCGCGCGAGGAGAAGTACGCGATGTCGCCGTCGGCGTCGTACGCGCCCACGGAGTAGGTGTGGGGGTAGCGCGCGGGCAGGCGGCCGGACTCGCAGCCCGCCTCGCCCTCGTTGCCCGCGGCCCAGACGCCGAAGATCCCGGCGGCCTCCCAGGCCTCGGTCTCGTCGCCCATCCAGTCGGCGATCGGGAGCGTGTCCTCCTGCGACTGCGGGATGCCCCAGGAGTTGTTCACCACGTGGGGGCGCATCGCGGGGTCGGGGTCGCTGCCGTCGGCGCGCGTGGGCGCCAGCAGCCACTGCGCGCTGCGCAGGTAGTCGGCGCGCTCCATCGAGTTGGCGCAGCGGTCCACGCAGTTGGTCGCGATCCACCGGGCGTCGGGGGCGACGCCGATCTGGTGGTCCGCGCCGTCGTCGCCGACCATCGTGCCCATCGTGTGCGTGCCGTGGCCGCCCACCTGGTTGATGATCGGGTCGCACGGCGAGCCGCCGCACAGGCCGGGACGGTCGTACCAGTTGTAGTCGTTGTCGACCGAGCCGTCGGGCTGCGTGCCGCGGTACTTCGCGCGCAGGGCCGGGTGCTCCAGGTCCACGCCCGTGTCGAACCCGGCCACGGTGATGCCCTCACCGGTGAAGCCGAGGTCCCAGACGTCGTCCGCGTTCATCTCGTCGATGCCCCAGGTGACGGCGCCCTCGGCGGCCTCGGCGGCCTGCGTGGCCCGCTCGTCCGCGGCCGTGCGGCCCGTGGGGTCCGCCGACTCGGTCGGCGGGTCCACCAGCTCCATCGCGATCTCCTCGTGCACGAGGGCGACGTCGCTGCTGGCGGCGACGCGCTCGGCGAGCGCCTCGGTGCCGTCCTGGACGTGGATCGCGTTGCTGATCCAGAAGCTCTGGTACTCGACGCCCGCGGCCTCGAGCTGGGCGACGACGCCGGCCTGGGACTGTTCGGCGTTCTGCACGAGGGCGTCGTAGACGTACTGCCCGCGCTCGCCCCAGTCGGCGATGTCCTTGGCGGGCGCCAGGTCGGGCCGGTCGGCGAGCTGGACCCAGAAGTCGGCGCGCACCTCCTCGGCGAGCGTCTCGGCCACCTCGTCGGTGACCTTCTCGGCCACCTCGTCCCGGGCGGGCGGCGTCGGGTCGGCGGCCGGTGCGGCCGCCGCCGACGGCACGGCCCACAGGGCCGTGGTGAGGACGGTGGCGACCGACAGGGCCGCCGCCACCGCCCTGCGCGGATGGGGATGAGCTGAGGGCACGTTCACTCCATGGTTCGTGGCCGGGGCTTTGCCCCGTCGTGGGGCAATCAGCGCAAATCTGCGCCCCGTCGACCACGCCCACAAGGACAATCACGCTGCTGACCAGCGCAATTGCACAGATGAGAAGTGCCCGCCGGCTCAGCCGACCAGGTCGCCCGCGTGCCGCAGCACCGGTCCCCCGCCCTGGATGCTCCCGACGATCGTCCCGGCGAGCGCCGGGTCCGCCCCCGCGATCCGGAAGGTCGCCGACTCCCCCGGCAGCAGCGTGACCAGCGCGTCGCCCGCCGCGGCCCCGGCGTCGAGCCGGTCGGCGTGCAGCGTCAGATCGCGCACGAACGTGTCGGTGGTGACCGTGACCTCGACGTCGCCGCCGTCGAGCGGCACCGCCTGCACGTCGAGCCGCGGGCGCGGGTAGGCGAGGTCGCGGTCGACGGCGAAGTACCGGAACGCCCGGGCCGCGCCGTCGACGTCGGCCACCAGGAGCTCGGCGGCGGCGTCGCCCGGCTCGGCCAGGCCCGGGTCGAGGGTCAGCGTCGTGCCCGCCACGGAGCCGACGTCGAACGTGACCGCCTGCTCGGCCAGCACGCGGCCGTCCAGCCCGACGCGGCGCACGGTCGCCGACCCCGTCCACTCCTCGACGCCGTCGTTGACCAGCACGAGCGCGAGGCCGCCGTCGCGCGGCTGGATCGTCGCGAGCCGCGGGGCGAACGCGTCGCGCACCGCGAACCAGGCGGGCCGGCGCCGGCCGGCGGAGTCGACCACGGCCCACGACGCGACCGGCCAGCAGTCATTGAGCTGCCAGACGATCGAGCCCATGTTCACCGGGCGCAGCGACCGGAAGTGCTCGATCGCGAAGGTCAGGGCACGCGCCTGGTTGAGCTGCATCGCCCAGTGCCAGTCGGCCATGCCCGTGGGCTCGTCGAAGTACGGCGCCAGGCCGCGCGACAGCTTGAGGGAGCCGTCGACCGCCTTCTGGTGGTGCAGCACGCCCGGCGAGTCCGGCAGCAGGGGCTCGTCGTGCACGGTGTCCGTCAGGGTGCGCCAGGCGGGCGGGCCCTGCCAGCCGAACTCGGAGACGAACCGCGCCCGGTCCTGGAGGAAGACCTGGTAGCCCTGCTCGTTCCAGCCGTCCCACAGGTGCACCACGCCGCGGGAGCGGTCGTTCGAGTACACCTCCGGGGTGCCCGAGTACGGGCTGCCGGGCCAGTAGAAGGCGTGCGGGCTGACGTCGGCGACCACCCGCGGCAGGATCTCCAGGTAGTAGCGCTCGCCCCACGGCCGGTCGCCGAGGCGCTCCTTCCAGCCCCAGTCGTCCCAGCCGAGCCAGTTCTCGTTGTTGCCGTTCCAGATCACCAGCGAGGGGTGCGCCATGAGGCGGACGACGTTCTCGCGCGCCTCGGCCTCGACCTCCTCCAGCAGCCACTCGTGCTCGGGGTAGGGCGCGCACGCGAAGGCGAAGTCCTGCCAGACCAGGAAGCCGAGCTCGTCGCACTGCGCGTAGAAGTCGTCCGACTCGTACAGGCCGCCGCCCCACACGCGCAGGATGTTCGCGTTCGCCTCGGCGGCGTCGCGCAGCCGGGCGGCGACGTCGTCGTGCGTCACGCGGTGCGGGAAGCAGTCGTCGGGGATCCAGTTGAAGCCGAGCGCGGCGACGGGGCGCCCGTTGATCACGAAGGCGAACGACTCGCCGTCGGCGTCCGGCTCGCGGCGCACCTCGACGGAGCGGAAGCCGACCCGCCGGTCGTCGCGGTCGAGGGCCTCGCCCGTGACGCGGTCCAGCAGCTCGACCTCCAGGTCGTGCAGCGGCTGCGCCCCGGCGCCGCGCGGCCACCACAGGTCGGCGTCCGCCACGGGGGCCTCGACCACGGCGCGCGCCGAGGTCTCCCCGGCGGGCACCACCACGCTCGCCTCGGCGCCCGCCACCCGCACGACCAGCTCGGCGTCGTGCGCCGTGACGGTCCGTTCGAGCTCCACGCCCACCTCGACGACGCCGCGCCAGCCGGCGCCGTCCCGCTCGGCGCGCACCTCGACCCGCGTCTCGGCGAGCCGCGCGACCGACCAGGACTCGATGCGCACCGGGCGCCAGATGCCGGCGGTGACCAGCGTGGGGCCCCAGTCCCAGCCGAAGTTGCAGGCCATCTTGCGGATGTGCGCCGACGGCGAGTCGAACGCGCGCCGCGTCTCGTCGTCCAGCTCGTCGAAGGGGCCCCAGGGCGCGTCGAAGACGACCGAGACCTCGGCCCCCTCGGCCCGGTCCAGCGGCACCCGGTAGGAGCGGAACATGTTGCGGGTGCGCAGGCGCTCGACCCCGTCCACGGACACCGTGGCGAGCGTGTCGAGGCCGTCGAGCACGAGGTCGGTGCGCTCGGCGCGGGGCGTCCCGGGCGGCACGGCCGCGGGCAGCGTCGTCTCGTAGCGCCAGCGCGAGCGGCCGATCCACCGCGTCAGCAGCTCGTTGCGGTCGAGGTACGGGTCCTCGATCAGCCCCGCGGCCAGCAGGTCGGTGTGGACGGTGCCGGGGACCGTGGCCGGGACGGGCAGTCCGGCGAGGACCGCGGCGTCGGCGTCGGGTCCGGCGGTGTCGAGGTGCAGGGTCCAGGGACCGGGCGCGGCGGTGCGCGTGAGCATGAGGGCCACCAGTGGTTCTCGGAGCGGGCAGAGCGGGACGAGCGTTCCAGGAATTTCTTTCCGCTGTCAAGCAAGTGCCTCGCAGCCCTTGCGCGGAGGGTCCGGGCTGTGGTTATTTGATCGCGTCAAAAAAGGACGTATCGCCCGCCGGGCACGTCCCGCGCCTGGAACAGTGCCGTTCCGCACGTCGCCAACGCGCATCCTCGTCAAGGATGGAGAGCAGCACCCATGACAAGCCCCCGACGCCTGCTACGGCAGGCGCTGTGCGGACTCGCCCTCGTCGGCCTCGTGGCCGCCGGCTCCGCCGCTCCCGCGGTCGCCACGGCCCCGACGGCCGCCGCCGACCCCGCCCCCACGCCCCCGCAGCCCGTCCCCCGCGTCGAGCCCGGCGACCTCGCCACGTCGCCGTACATGGGCTGGAGCAGCTTCAGCATGCAGGTCTACAGCGGCGACGGCCGCTGGATCGACGCCGACCAGCTGGTCGCCCAGTCGGACGCCATGCACACCAAGCTGCAGCGCTACGGCTACGACCGCATCAACGTGGACGCGGGCTGGAACGACGGCGTCGACGAGTACGGCCGCCCCACCCCGAGCACGTCGCTGTACCCCGACGGCCTCCAGGCCGTGATCGACCACGTGCACGACAACGGCCAGAAGTTCGGGCTGTACTTCATCCCCGGCATCGGGCCCGAGGTGTACGAGGCCGACCTGCCGATCTGGGACGCGCCGGGCTGCAGCACCGGCGACATCGTCAAGCAGCCGCTGACCCGCGCCGACTACTGGGGCATCGGCTGGGCGCTCGACTTCGACAACCCCTGCACCACCAAGTACATCGACTCGATCGGCGCCCTGCTGGGCGACTGGGGCGTCGACTTCGTCAAGTTCGACAGCGTGACCCCCGGCTCCGGCATCTCCGACCTGTCGCTCGACGCGCGGCGTGACGTCGCCGCCTGGTCCGACGCGCTGCACAGCCGCGGCATCTGGTTCGAGCTGTCCTGGGCGCTCGACCCGGCCTACGCGGACTACTGGAAGGAGCAGGCCGACGGCTGGCGCGTCGACTGGGACGTCGAGTGCTACTGCGAGAACGAGGCCCTGACCACGTGGCCCAACATCGCGCGCCTGTTCCCCAAGGCCGAGCAGTGGTGGCGGCACACCGGCCCGGGCGGGTTCGGCGACCTCGACTCGCTCAACGTCGGCAACGGCCGCATGGACGGCCTCACCCAGGACGAGCGGCGCACCGCGACCAGCCTGTGGGCCATCTCCGCGGCCCCGATGTACACCGGCAACGACCTGACGCAGCTCGACACGTTCGGCCTGAACCTGCTCACCAACGAGGAGGTCATCGCGATCAACCAGGCCGCGATCCCGGCGCACCCGGTCTCGACAGCGGGGAAGCGGCAGGTCTGGTACTCGCTGCAGGACGACGGCTCGTACGTGGTCGGGCTCTTCAACCTCGGCTCGACCGACGCCGACGTCACGGCCGACTGGACGGACCTCGGGCTCGCCGACGGCGGCCACAAGGTGCGTGACGTCTGGGCGAGGAAGAACCTCGGCACGTTCACCGAGGGCTTCACGGCCACCGACGTGCCGCCGCACGGCGTCCGGCTGCTGCGCGTCACGCCCGCCGCGCGGGCGGCGTCGACCGTGAACGACGACGTGCTCCAGGTGGGCTACGGCGGCGACTGGGAGCGCAACGGGAACCAGGAGGTCGCGGCGACGTCGCAGGACCTCGCGGTCTCGGTCGTGGCGGACGGCGACGAGCCGCCCGCGCCGGGCGACACCGACGCGCGGGTCCGGCAGCTCAACGACGACGCGTCCGAGATCTCCTACTCCGGGAGCTGGAGCCACAGCACCGGCCGCGGGCTGGGCGACCACGAGGACGACGTGCACTGGACCGAGAAGGACGGCGACGCCTTCGAGCTGACCTTCCGCGGCACCGGCGTGACGTACGTGACCGAGCGCGACGAGTCGCAGGGCGAGGTGGCGGTCTACCTCGACGGCGAGCTCGTCGACACGGTCGACGCCGCGCTGCCCGCCGGCACGCCGCGCGAGAGCCAGCAGGCCGTGTGGACGACGTCGGACCTCGCGGACGGCGAGCACAAGCTGCGCATCGAGAAGAAGAGCGGGCGGTTCATGCTGCTCGACCGGGTCGACGTCGAGCAGGAGAACCTCGTGACGCCGAACGCGATCGTGGTGCCCGACGAGCAGGCCGAGGCGGCCCGCATCGAGCTGGCCCGCGACCCGGGCGAGCTCACGGCGATCCGGCACGGCGACACGGTGCTGCGCAAGGGCACGGACTGGACCGCCGACGGCCAGGCGATCGTGCTGTCGGCCGGGTTCCTCACGGCGCTGCCCGCGGGCGACACGGCGCTGACGTTCGCATTCCGCGGTGACGGCGCCGACGACGTGCACACGGCCACCGGCGAGGCCTGGACCGACCTCACGTTCACGGGCACCGGGGTGACGTGGATCGCGCCGACGGCGCCCGACCAGGGCCCCGTGCACGTCTACGTGGACGGCGTGCTGAAGCAGACCGTGGACACGAGCTCCGCGGCCCGCCGGACGCAGCAGGAGCTGTACTCCGTGACCGGCCTCAAGCGGGGCAGCCACCGCATCGTGGTGGTGAACGGCTCGGACGCGCCGATCCGGAGCGACGGCTTCCGCTTCACGCGCTGAGACGCGCGTCAGACGCTCAGGTCCCTCCGGGGACCTGAGCGTCTGACACGTTCAGTCTGCCGTCAGCTCCAGCACCATGCCTGACGCCGGGTGCAGCACCGGCAGCGTCAGGCCGGCGCCGGCGAGGAGCGCGCCGGACACCCGGAAGCCCTCGGCGCCGCGGGCCCGCGCGATCCACGCGGGCTCCTGGCCGTGCATCGCGGCCGGGCCGAACGCGTCCGGCACCCGCACCACGTAGTCGCGGTCCCGGTCGAGGCCCGGGAACGGCACCCGCGCCGTCTGCGGCCCGGCCGAGGTCGCCAGCCGCACCCACGCGAACAGCGCCCGCGCGCCGTCCTCGGCCACGGTGCCGTGCAGCAGCGTCTGCTCGTCGGCGAGGTCCGCGTGCACGCGCACTCCCCCGTGCAGCAGGTCCCGCCGCGACGTGACGAACGCCGCCCAGGACGTGAGCCGCTCCATCTCGTCCTCGGTGCAGCCCGTGATGTCCCACTCGATCCCCGGCGCGGCGAACGCCGCCGTCACCAGCCGGAAGGACAGGTCGGTGACCCGGTTCGTGGTGTGCGCCCGTGACGCGCCCACGTGCGAGCCCAGCAGCTCCGGCGGCAGCAGCAGCTCGCTCCAGAGCTGGATCTGCTGGCGCTCCACGGGGTCGTTGCAGTCCGACGTCCACACCCGCTCGGTGCGGTCCAGGATGCCGAGGTCGATCCGCCCGCCGCCCGACGCGCAGCTCTCGATCTCCAGGCCCGGGTGCCGCAGGTGCAGCTCGTCGAGCAGGGCGTAGAGCGCGAGCGTCTGCCGCCGCACCCCCGGCCGGTCCCCGGCGGCGCCGCCGCGGACCACCGCCTCGTGCAGCTCCCGGTTGTGGTCCCACTTGATGTAGGCGATCTCGTAGCGCTCCACCAGCTTCGAGATCGACTCCAGCAGGTAGGCGTACGCGTCGGGGTGCGCGACGTCGAGCACGTACTGGTTGCGGAAGCTCGGACCCACGCCCGCCGACGGCGCCAGCAGCCACTCGGGGTGCAGGCGCGCCAGGTCGGAGTCGAGGTTGACCATCTCGGGCTCGAACCACAGCCCGAACTCCATCCCCGCCTCGCGCACCCGCGCGACGAACGGGTCGAGCCCGTCGGGCCAGACATCCGCCTCGATCTGCCAGTCGCCGAGGCCCGCCGTGTCGTCCCGCCGGCCGCGGAACCAGCCGTCGTCGAGCACGATCCGCTCCACGCCCACGCGGGCGGCGCGGTCCACGAGCTCGCCGAGGCGGCCCAGGTCGTGGTCGAAGTAGACGGCCTCCCACGTGTTGAGCACCAGGGGCTGCGGCGCCCGGCGCGGACGGCGCGCACGGGTGCGGCGGTGGAACCGGTCGGCGAGGCCGTCCAGCCCGGCGTCCGACCACGCGAACAGCACGTCGGGCGCCGCGTAGCTCTCGCCCGGGGCCAGCCGCACCTCGCCGGGGCGCAGCAGCTCGCCGCCGCCGAGCACGGCCGCGTGCGCGCCGGCACCCTCGGACAGGCGCTGCACGATCCAGCGCTGGTCGCCGCTCCACGCCACGTGGGCCGCCCAGACCTCGCCCGAGCGGTGGGCGAACCCCGGCGTGCCGACGGCGACCAGGTACGGCGAGTCGAGCCCCGGCTTGCCCCGGCGCACCTCGCGCAGGTGCGTGCCGTCCACCAGCGGCAGCCGCTGCGGCTGCCGCTCCCGGCTCCAGCGCCCGCTGAAGTCGAGCACCTCCGTGGCGCGCGCCGGCAGGGGCAGCAGCGCCACGACGTGCGAGAGGTCGTAGACGTCGGCGTCGGCGCCGTCCGGCCCCGCGGTCACGGTCCACCGCACCCGCAGCACGCCCGTGGCCTCCAGCTCCACCTCGGCCGCGAGCACGAGGTCCGCGACGGGCTCGCGCACGTCCAGGCGCACCGTGCCGCCGACGCCGTCGGCCGGGACCTCCACGCGCGTCCCCACCAGCTCCGGGCGCGGCGTCGTCGCCGTCCCGGCGCGGTGGCCCTCCAGGCCCGGCAGGCCGGACCAGGTGTCCCGCTCGACGGGCAGCAGCGTGAGCGCGCGCGGCGCCTCCGGGGAGTTGGCGACCCGCGCCGTCACCGCGGACTCGCGCAGCGCGGCGACGCCGTCGGGGCCGACGTCGCCGAGGTCCTCACCCCAGTGGAGCACCCGCGGCATCTCGCCCGCGAGATCGAGCACGAGCGACACCCCGGCAGCGCGCAGCACCGCGTATTCATCACCAGCAGACATCTTCACCACCCCGAATAGACTTTCTTGACAGCGGAAACTTAGTCGCCCTACGCTCTCGGCAGCAAGCGAGGTGCCTACCTCCTGCACTTCGACGACGAGGGATGAGGCCGATGGCGATCTCCACCACGACCCCGGAGCGCGGACGAACCGCGACCGGACGCGAACGCAAGACAGGGCCGGTGCGCCGCTCCGGTTCGCCCGCCCACCGCGGGGACGCGCGGCTGGCCTGGGTCCTCATCGCCCCGGCCGTCATCGGCTTCCTGGCCTTCGCGGCCTACCCGACGCTGCGCGGGATCTACCTGAGCTTCACCGACTTCCGGGTGCTCACCCCGCCCGAGTGGACCGGCCTGGACAACCTGAAGCGGCTCGTCGCCGACGAGGTGTTCTGGCACTCGCTCGGCGTGACGGCGTACTTCGTGCTCCTGTCGGTCGTGATCGGCATGACGCTCTCGGTCACGACGGCCGTGGTGCTGCACCGGCTCACGGCCTCCACCATGCTGCGCGGCGTCATCATCCTGCCGTTCCTCATCTCCGGCGTCGTCGCCGCGACCACGTGGTCCTGGATGCTCGACGCGCAGCTCGGCATCGTGAACATCGCCATCCGCCAGCTCGGGTTCGACCCGGTCTTCTTCCTGGGCTCCAGCAAGTGGGCCATCCCCACCATCGCGCTGATCAGCGTCTGGAAGGGCATGGGCTACAACGCGATCATCGTGTTCGCCGGCCTCCAGACCATCCCGCCGACCGTCTACGAGGCGGGGCGGATCGACGGCGCGAACGAGGTGCAGATGTTCCGCCGCCTCACGCTGCCCCTGCTGCGGCCCGTGCTGGCGATGGTGCTGGTGCTGACCGTGATCGGCTCGTTCCAGGTCTTCGACCTCGTGGCCGTGACGACCCAGGGCGGCCCGGCGCGCGCGTCCAACGTGCTGCAGCTCTACATCTACGACAAGGCGTTCGGCCAGTTCGAGTTCGGCTACGCCGCCACGATGTCGCTCGCGCTGTTCGCGATGCTCATCGCCATCACCTTCCTGCAGATGCGCCTGCTGCGCGCCGACGAGTCCGACACCGACTGACCCGTCGCCCGTCC
Source organism: Promicromonospora sp. NPDC059942 (assembly GCF_042731755.1). Lineage (NCBI taxonomy): Bacteria > Bacillati > Actinomycetota > Actinomycetes > Micrococcales > Promicromonosporaceae > Promicromonospora > Promicromonospora sp. NPDC059942. Next base: position 383,765 of record NZ_JBHWLR010000002.1, on the reverse strand, counting down.
GCGCCGCCCCGAACCAGTGAGGAACCCACGCATGTCCGCATCCGCATCCGCTGCACCGGCCACCGCCGTCCGGCCCGCCGCCCGTCCCACGAACCGTGCCGGCACCCGCCCGGCGCCGTCCCGCCGCCGCCCCAGCCTGGGGCGCGCCGTCGCCTGGACCTACCTCGGCGGCGTCGTGCTGGTGACGCTCTTCCCGTTCTACTGGATCCTGCGCACGTCGTTCTCGAACAACTACGCGCTGATCACCCACCCGTCGTCGCTGCTGCCGGTCGACTTCACGTTCGGCGCGTTCCGCCGGGTGCTCGGCATCGCGACGTCGGCGGAGTCGCTCGCGGAGGGCGGCTCGGGCGCCAGCATCAACATCCTGCACTTCGCGCTGAACTCGCTGATCTTCGCGACGCTGTCGACCGGCCTGGTCGTGTTCTTCTCGCTGATCGCGGCCTACGCGTTCGCCCGCCTCGAGTGGCCCGGGCGCGACCTGGTGTTCTCGATCCTGCTCACGGCGCTCATGGTGCCCGGCATCCTGACGCTCCTGCCGAACTTCGTGCTGATCAAGGACCTGGGCCTGCTCAACACGTTCGGTGGGCTGATCCTGCCCGGGGCACTGTTCTCGGCGTTCAACATCTTCTTCCTGCGCCAGTTCATGCTCGGCCTCAGCCGCGAGATCGAGGAGGCCGCGCTGATCGACGGCGCGAGCAGGCTGCGCGTGCTGTTCCAGATCACGCTGCCGATGACGTCAGGCCCCGTGACCACGCTGTCCATCCTGGGCTTCATCGGCGCCTGGAACGACTACTTCTGGCCGCTCCTGGTCACCAGCGACGACAGCGTGCGCCCGCTCACGCTCGCCCTGGCCGTGTTCAAGCAGTCGTCGCCGCAGGCCGCGCCGGACTGGGCGGGCCTGATGGCCGCGACGCTGGTCGCGGCGCTGCCCATGCTGGTGCTGTTCCTCGCGTTCGGCCGCCGGATCGTGGACTCCATCGGCTTCTCGGGGCTCAAGTGAGTGCCGCACCGCGCCCGGTCCGCCTGCGCTGGACCGCGCCCGCCGCCCGCTGGGGCGAGGCGACACCCGTGGGCAACGGAGAGCTCGGCGGCATGGTGCTCGGTGACGCCCGCGGGCGCATCGGGCTCAACGACGCGTCGCTGTGGTCGGGCACGCCCGACGGTCCGCGGCGCGCGCTCGACGCCGTCGTCGCGGGCGGCGCGGGTCCCGAGCGCCTCGCCCAGGTGCGGGACGCCGTCGCCCGGCACGACGACGAGGAGACCGAGCGCCTGCTGCGCACCTTCGAGGGCCCGTGGAGCCAGGAGTTCCTGCCCCTCGGCGACCTCGACCTGGACCTCGGCCGGATCGGCGCGGCGGGGTACGAGCGGGTGCTCGACCTCTCGTCCGCGGTGGTCGACGAGACCTTCCTGCTGGACGGCGTGCCCGTGCGCCGCAGCACCTGGGTCTCCGCGGCCGACGGCGCGCTCCTGGTCGAGCTCGTGGCCGACGCCCCCGTCTCCGCGGTGGTGCGGCTCCGGTCGCCGCTGCGGGTCGCGGGTTCGGACGCCGGGGTGGCCGACGGCGGCGTCGCGCACCTGTCCCTGCTGGTGGAGACGCCGGTCGACGGCGCGCCGTCGCACGAGCCCGACGCCGTCGCGCACGTGTGGCGGGAGGACGGGCCGGGATCCGGGTTCGACCCGGCCGCCGCCGTGGCCGTGGCCGTGCACTCCGACGGTGCGGCGACCGTCGTGCCGGCCGAGGACGCCGGTGCGCACGAGGTCGTGCTCACCGGGGCGCGCCGCGTCCTGGTCGCCGTCACGAGCGAGACCAACGCGCGCCGCTGGTGGCGGCACGAGCCGCAGGCGCCGCGCGCCGACCTCGTCGCGCACGCCGTCCGGCGCGCGCGGGAGGTCGCGGCGTCCGACGCCGGGGCGCTGCGTGCCCGGCACGAGGCCGCCGCGCGCGAGCTGCTGGGCCGGTCCGGCCTGGAGCTCGGCGTGCCCGTCGACGGCGGGCCGATCGACGCCGGGCCTGTCGACGTCGCCGCCCTGCTGGCCGACGCGGACGACCGTGCCCTGGCGCGCGTGATCTACGCGTACGGCCGCTACCTGCTCGTCTCGTCGTCGCGGCCCGGCTCGCCGCCGGCCAACCTGCAGGGCATCTGGAACGCGTCGATGCGGCCGCCGTGGTCGTCCAACTACACGATCAACATCAACACCCAGATGAACTACTGGCTCGCCGAGCGCACCGGCCTGGGCGAGCTGCACGAGCCGCTGCTGGACCTGATCGAGCGCGTCGCGAGCGAGGGCCGTGCCGTGGCCGGCGAGCTCTACGGCGCCCGCGGCTGGGTGGCGCACCACAACACCGACCCGTGGGGGTACGCGCTGCCCGTCGGCGCCGGGCACAGCCCGACGTCGTGGGCGTTCTGGCCGATGGGCGGCCTGTGGCTCGCGGACCACCTGTGGCAGCGCTGGGAGTACGGACGCGACCGCGACGAGCTCGCGGGGCGGGTGCTCCCGCTGCTGCTGGGCGCGAGCGCCTTCGCGCTCGACTGGCTGGTGCCCGGCTCGGACGGCACGCTCGGCACCTCGCCGTCTACGTCGCCCGAGAACTTCTTCCTCCGCGCCGACGGCACGTCCGGCGCCGTCGGCGCGTCGTCCGCGATGGACCTCAGCCTGATCCGGGCGACGCTCGAACGCACGCTCGCGGCCGCGGAGGCCGTGGGCGGGGCGGAAGAGCCCTTGCTCGACGAGATCCGCGCCGCGCTGCCCCGCATCGCGCCGCTGCGCGTGGCGGACGACGGCACCCTGTACGAGTGGGGCGACGACTCGGGCTCGCTCGAACCGCACCACCGCCACCTGTCGCACCTGATCGGGCTGCACCCGCTGCACGCCATCGACGTGGAGCGCACCCCGGAGCTGGCCGACGCCGCCCGCCGGACCCTCGACGCCCGCGGGCCGGGGGCCATGGGCTGGTCCTGGTCGTGGAAGATCGCGATGCGGGCGCGCCTGGGCGACGGCGACGTCGCGCGCGACCTGCTGCGCGAGGCGACCACCCCCTTCCCGGGGGACCCCGACCTCGACGCGCCGCCGGACGGCTCGGAGTGGGGCGGCCTGCTGCCGAACCTGTTCTCGACGCACCCGCCGTTCCAGATCGACGGCAACTTCGGCCTCGCCGCGGCGATCGCCGAGATGCTGGTCGGCACCGGCGAGGGCACGCCCGACAGCCCGGTCCGCCTGCTGCCCGCCCTGCCGGCGGCGTGGCCCGACGGCCGGATCACCGGCGTGCGCACCCGCGGGGGCGTCGCGGTGGACCTCGACTGGCGGGGCGGCCGTCCGGTCGCGCTGCGCCTGCACGACGTCGTCGGCGCGGGTCCGCGCGACGTCGTCGTGAGCTTCGCGGGGCAGACCCGGACGGTGCCCGTGGGCTCGGCCGTCGACGCCGGCGACCTGTTCGGGGAGGCGTCATGACCACCGTGACCGCGGACCTGCGCGCGTCCGTCGCGACCTCGGACCCCCGCGAGCCCGCCCTGCGCGCCTACCGCTCGACGCAGGAGCTGCCGGACGACTTCGGCGCGTTCTGGCGCGACACCCTCGCGCAGGCCCGGCGGTACGACGCGCCGCCGTCCGCCGTCCCCGTGGAGACCCCGCTGGGCGCGATCGACGTGCTGGACGTGACCTTTCCCGGGTTCGGCGGCGACCCGGTGCGCGCGTGGCTGCGCCTGCCGCGGCACCGCGACGGACTGCTGCCCGCCGTCGTGCACTTCACCGGGTACGGCGCCGGTCGCGGGCACGCGATCGACGACCTGACCTGGGCCGCGGCGGGCTACGCCCACCTGGTCATGGACACCCGCGGCCAGGGTGACGGGTCGACCCCGGACGGGCCGTGGGGCGACAGCACCGGCTACATCACGCGCGGCCTCGCGGACCCGGCCGGCTACTACTACCGGCGCGTCCTCACCGACGCGGCCCGCGCCGTGGACGCCGTCCGGCTGCTGCCGGGCGTCGACCCCGGCCGCGTGGTGGTGCTCGGCAACAGCCAGGGCGCCGGGATCGCGCTGGCCGCCGGGTACCTCGCCGACGACGTGGCGGGGGTGCTCGCGCAGGCGCCGTTCCTCGCGGACCTCCCGGGCGCGCTCGCCCTGAGCGCGCACGGGCCCTACCGGGAGCTCGCCGACCTGCTGGCCCGGGACCGGGGGGGGCGCGAGGGGGCGCTGGCCACACTCCTCTCCTTGGGGGTGGTCAACCTTGCGCACCCCGCGCGCACACCCCACCGGTTTTCCCTTGGGATTGAAGAAAAAAC
>NZ_JBHWLR010000002.1:369605-379473 GCF_042731755.1 Promicromonospora sp. NPDC059942 | reverse complement strand
GCTGACCGACTGTCGAGAAAGGGACGGGACACGCAACGATTTCACCCCCCCCACCCTCCGTGATGGGGAGGTGTCCACCTTCCCCCCCCCCCCCCCCACGCCCGCCTGGTTCTCCTGCGGGCTCGACGACGACATCACTCCCCCCGAAACCGTGTTCGCCGCGCACAACGAGTACGCGGCGCAGCACGACATCACCGTCTGGCCGGCCAACGGCCATGACGCCGGCGGCAGTCTCGACCGGCTGGGCGCGCTCGACGTGCTCGGCCGCCTGCTCGGGACGACCGCCGGCCCTGTCAACCCGAACCGAACCCACCCGGTCCCTTGATCGAAGAGGAATCATGAAACCGAAGCACATGCTGAGCATCGTCGCTGCAGCCGCTGTCACCGTCTCGCTGGCCGCCTGCGCGGGCGGCTCGGCCGGCGGAGCGGCCGAGGAGGGCGCCCACGCGGGCACCGTCAACTGGTGGACCTGGGACGAGAAGCAGGCGGAGTCGTACAAGACCTGCCTGCCCGCGTTCCAGGAGAAGTACCCCGACATCACGGTCAACATCACCCAGTACGCGGTGGACGACTACTTCACCAAGCTCACCGCGGGCTTCGTCGCGGGCAACGCCCCCGACACGTTCCAGAACAGCGTGGAGTTCCTCGACTCGTACGCCAAGCAGGGTCAGCTCGAGCCGCTCGACGACTACATCGCCGCGTCGGACTACGACCTGGGCGTGTTCAACGTGGGCGTCCCCGCGTTCACTTACACGGACGACAAGCAGTACGCCCTGCCGCTCGACTGGGCCGGCTCGGCGTTCTACTACAACAAGGACATGCTCAAGGACGCGGGCCTCACCGAGGACGACGTCCAGAACATGACCTGGAACCCCGAGGACGGGGGCACCTTCGACAAGGTGGTCGCGCACCTCACCGTCGACGAGAACGGCAAGCGCGGCGACGAGAAGGGCTTCGACAAGGACAAGGTCGCGGTCTACGGCATCGGGGCGCTCGGCACTGCCGACTACCTGGGGCAGACCACCTGGTACCAGTTCGCCGCCGCGTCCGACTGGACGATGCGCGAGCCGGCCGCCTGGCCGACGTCCTACGCGTTCGACGACCCGGCGTTCACCGACACCATGGACTACCTGCGCGGCCTGTCCGACCGGGGCCTCGCCCCGGAGTTCGGCCAGTTCACCGTCGGTGACACCGAGCAGCTCGGCTCGGGCTCGGTCGCGATGATCTCCGGCGGCTCGTGGTCGGCGACGACGTTCGCCAAGCTGCCCGACATGTCGGTCGGCATCGCGCCGAACGTGCTCGGCCCGGACGGCGAGACCCGCGTGGTGATGAGCAACTCCAACGGCAACATGCTCTGGTCGGGCAGCAAGGTCAAGCAGGCGGCCTGGGACTGGATGTCGTTCATGGGCACGGCCGAGTGCCAGGAGAGCGCCGCGCTGACGTCGGGCTCGTTCTTCCCGTCCATCCCGTCGGCCATGGACGCGCTCGCCGCCGACCAGCTCGACAAGGGCATCGACCTGAGCGTCTTCGTGAACTACGCGAAGAACGAGGAGCTCGAGCCGTCGCTGGCCTACACCAACGGCGCCGAGCTCAAGTCGGAGCTGCAGCCGCTGTTCGAGGCGTACTACAGCCACCAGCGCGACGACGACGTCTGGCAGGAGGCCGCGGACAAGGCCCACGAGATCCTTTCCAAGTAGTGCCGGCCGGCCTGGGTGCGGCGCCTCGCGCGCCGCGCCCAGGCTCGTGCCGCACCCAGGCCGAGGACGAGGTTTCCCATGAGTGCCACGCCGCCCCCGACGCCGCCGCGCCGCCCCAAGCTGCGCACGACGACGTCGGCGGAGATCTTCACGCGCATCATCACGCACGGCCCGGTGAGCAGGATCGAGATCGGCCGGCTGACCGGCCTGTCGCAAGCGAAGGTGACCAAGACGGTCAGCCCGCTGATCCGCGACGGGTTCGTGACGGTCGGCGAGCACGCCGAGAGCTCGTCGCCTGGCCGCCCCGTCTACCCGCTGAGCGTGGTGCCCCGCTCCATGCTGGCCATCGGCGTCAAGGTCAACGCCGACGAGATCGTGGCCGTCGCGGTGAGCATCGGCAACGAGGTGCTCACCTCCACCCGGCGCGCGCTCGACCGGCACGACCCCGAAACGGTGGTGCGCGAGATCGTCCGCTGCGCACGCCGGCTGATCGACAAGCTCGGCGACAGCGCCGACCGGCTCGTCGGCCTCGGCGTCTCGGTGTCGGGCGACATCGACACCGGCTCCGGCGTCGTCCGCCACTCCCCCCTGCTGGGGTGGGCCAACGTGCCCCTGGGCGAGCAGGTCGCGCGGCAGACCGACCTGCCCGTGATCGTCGACAACGACGTGCGCGCGCTCGCCCGCTCCGAGCAGTGGTTCGGGCTCGGCGTGGAGGCGGAGAGCTTCGCCATCGTCACGATCGGCGCCGGCATCGGCTGCGGCATCTACGTCAACGGCGACGTCGTGGTCGGGGCGCACGGCGTCGTCGGCGAGATCGGCCACCTGCCCCTGGCCTCCCCCGACGCCGTGTGCGTGTGCGGCCGCCGGGGCTGCGTCGAGGCGGTGGCCTCCTCGGGCGCCATCCGCGACGCCGTGCGGGCGGGCCACGGCGACGCCACGCTCACGCTCGCGGACGCCGTGGACCTCGCGCACGCGGGCGACCGCACCGCCGTCGACGCCTTCGACCGCGCGGGCACCGCCATCGGCGCGGCCCTCGCGGTCACCGCCAACCTGGTGGACCCGGAGGTGGTGGTCATCGCGGGCGAGGGCGTCATGGAGTACGACCTGTACGAGCGGCGGATCCGCGAGGAGTTCGCGGCGCACGCGTTCGGCGCGGCGGCGAACTGCCGCCTGGTGGTGCGACGGCACACGTTCATCGACTGGGCGTGTGGCGCGGCGGTCGCGGCGTTCCGGGACGCGCTGCTGCCCACTGCTGCCTAGGCGGGTGCGTGCCCTCGGGCGCCGCTACTCGGGGAAGACGCAGAACTCGTTGCCCTCGGGATCGGCCAGGACCACCCAGTCCTCGTGCCGGCCCACCTCGGACGCGCCCGCTGCGACCAGGCGCGCCACCTCGGCGTCCCGGTCAGGGGCGCGGACGTCGAGGTGCACGCGGTTCTTGACCGTCCTGGGCTCGGGAACGGCGTTGAAGAACAACCGCGGCGCGCCGGCCGGCCCCTCGACCAGCACGGACGGGTCGTCCTCCGGGTCGTGGACCCCGAGGGTGCGGAGCCGCGCGAGCTCCTCGTCGTCGTAGGGGGCCACCTCGTAGCCGTCGAGGACAAGGGCCCAGAACCGGGCCAGGGATGCGAGGTGGCGGCAGTCGAACACCACGTCGTGAAGTCTTGCCATGGGCTCCACGGTAGGTCCTGGACCGGTACTGCCCAGCACGACGAGCAGCCGGTTCTGCTGTCGGCAGATCGGGTTCGCTCGGCGAGCGGTGCGAACGGGCGTGCCATATGTTGATGGCATGACGCGAACGGGTGATGTGCTGACGGCGGCGGGCAGACAGCCTGCTCGCTCGGTGCTGCCCGGTGGCGCTCCGCTGCTCGGTAGTGCCGGGGAGTCCGGAGCGCCCGCGCTCGAAAGAGGCGTCTCTGTGGCGCGCATCCGGGCGGTGCGAGAGTTGCTGGCGGGCATGATCTTGCCCGGTGCCCCTGACATCGGATCTGGTGCTCTTGCCTCGAGTGCCGCCCAGGCCGAGTGGGTGGACCTGCTCGGCGAGCTGGAGGCGGTCAAGAACGCGATCACCGCGACCCAGGCCCGGCTCGCTGTCGCGCTGGACGAGGCAACCCGTGCCGACGAAGCCCAGCAGAGCATCCGGGCCGAGCGCCGTGGGCGCGGTGTGCCCAACCAGGTCGGTGCCGCACTTCGGATCAGCCCGCACGCAGGGGCCGGGTTCGTGTCCACGTCCCGGGTCTGGGCCACCCAGATGCCCAACACCTTCGCAGCATTGCAGACCGGCGTGCTCTCACCATGGCGGGCCACGCTCCTGGTCCGGGAGACCTCCCACCTGTCGCTGGAGCACCGTGCGCTGATCGACGAGGAGATCTGCGGACCGGCGGGTTTGGCGGAACTGGCCCGGATGGGTACTCGCCGACTCGTGGCCCGCATCAAGGAGCTGGCCGCCCGGCTGGACGTGCACGCCTGCGTGAAGCGCAACGCGAAAGCCGTGTCGGAACGGCGGGTCTCGATCCGTCCGGCACCCGACCTGATGGTCTACCTGACCGCCCTGGTCCCCATGGCACAGGGCGTCCAGGCCTACGCGCAGCTCAAGACCCACGCCGAGGCCGCGAAGGCGGGCGGGGACGAGCGCGGGACCGGGCAGATCATGGCCGACACCCTCATCGAACGCGTCACCGTCCGCGAGCCCGGGCATGCCGGCGATGTGCCCGTCACGATCAACCTCCTCGTCTCCGACGAGACCCTCCTGGCCGGCGGTGGCCAGCCGGCCGTGATGGTCGAGGGAGCCCCGGCCGGCGCGGGCGTCATCCCGGCTCCCGTGGCCCGAAACCTGGCAGCGCACGCGATCGACACCGACACCGCCTGGCTACGCAGCATCTACGTCAACCCGCACGGCCGACTGCTGGCCACGACCTCGACATCTCGGTTCCACCCCCAGGGACTGGCGGCGTTGTTGCGAGCGCGTGAGCAGGGCATCTGCGCCACCACCTGGTGCGACGCCCCGATCCGGCACACCGACCACGTCATCCCGCACTCGGAGGGTGGCTCGACCAGCCTCGACAACGGCCAGGGCCTGTGCGCCCGGTGCAATCACGCGAAGCAGGCACCGGGCTGGCAGCAGAAGGCCACCCAGCTCGACGGCCGCCACGCCGTCGAGACGGTCACCCCAACGGGGCACACGTATGTCTCGGTCGCGCCGACACCACCGACACCGGCGTGGACCCCGGCCGTCGGCGTGGCCGGGCCCGCTCCCGGCCGTATTCCACGCAGCCGCTATCAGATCGGCTGCTACACCACCCCCACCCACGGCGCGATCGCCTACCGACCGAGCCCACCAACCCGCCAACAACGCCCAGCCCACGGACCACCTGGTCGAGCCCGCGCCCGGTCACCTCGGTTCGACCTCTCCTGGACCCACTAGGACGGGCGGGGTGACCGCGCGAGCGAAGCATGCCGAGACCGCGACGAGCACCATGACCAGCAGGATCGCGAGCCGCAGGGTCAGGTGCTCGCCGACGAAACCGAGCAGGGGCGGCCCCACCAGGAACGCGGTGTAGCCCGCGGTGGCGACGGCGCTGACGCGGCGCGCGGCGTTCAGCGGGTCGTCGCCGGCCGCCGAGAGCGCCACCGGGAAGCCGAGCGAGGCGCCGATCCCCCAGAGCAGCACGCCCACCGCACCCAGCACCGCCGTCGGCGCGAACGACACGAGGCCGATTCCGACGATCGCGAGCCCGGCGCTGACCACCATGACGGGCGCCCGGCCGAACCGGTCGAGGAAGAAGCCGCCGCTGAACCGCCCGATCGCCATGGACAGGCCGAAGAACGCGTAGACCAGCGACGCCGTGGCGGCGGACAGGTCGAAGCCGTCGACCATGATCAGCGGCAGCCAGTCGTTCGCCGACCCCTCGGCCAGCGCCATGCCCAGCACGATCACGCCGATCGCGAGGGTGCGCCGCTCCCGCCACACCGCGAGGAAGGCGCCGACGGTCTCACCGAGCGGGCGACGGCGCTGCCCCGCGGCGGCCTCCTCGCGGCCGACGGCGGGAGCCAGGTTGGCCACCAGCGCCGCCGAGGCCACCGCCGTCAGCGCGGACACCGCCACCAGGTGCGTGAGCACCGGAAGGCCCGCGGCGCTCGCGCCCAGGCCGACGAGCCCGCCCACGCAGACGCCGAGGCTGTAGCTGCCGTGCAGGCTCGGCACGACGGTGCGCCGCAGCGCCCGCTCGACGTCGACCCCCTCGACGTTCTGGCCGATCTCCCCCGACCCCATGCCGTACCCGAACGACGCGAGTCCCACGGCCACGAGCCAGCCCTGCGCGGTCGCGGTGCCGAGCGCCACCACGGCGACGCCGGTCACGATCGCGGCCATGCCCCACAGCACGACGAACCGGGCGCCGCGCCGGGCCACCAGCGTGCCGGCCACCGCGATGCCCACCATGGAGCCCGCGGACAGCCCCGCGATGATGAGCCCCATCTCGGCCGTGGTCGAGCCGGTCGCGTCGCGGATGGCTGGCGTGCGGGAGACCCAGGTCGCCATGGACACGCCGGTCATGAAGAAGGACACGAACAGCGCGGCCCGCCGGCGCTGGGCCGACGGCGTCAGGTGCGCGCTCACAGCACCCGGGCCAGCGCGTCGAGCGCCGCCAGCGGGTCGGGCCCGGCGGGGATGAAAACGCTGGAGGTCACGCCGGCGCGCCCGAGCTCGTCGATCCGCGCCCGTACCTGGGCGGGCGTGCCCGCCAGCGCGAGGCGGGCGACCCACTCGTCGGGCAGGCGCTCGACGAACTCCGCGCGCGAGGCGGACGACGCGCGCAGGGCCGCGAACTCCTCGGCGAACGGGAGCGGCGCCACGTGCGGCGCCCAGTCCGGCTCGCCGATCCACTCCAGGCCGGGGCGGGCGGTCCGCAGCGCGGCGGCCGCGTCGTCGTCGACGGCGCCGATGTTGTACGCGACCAGCCGGTGCTCGCCCCGCGGCGCGATGGCGCCCAGCGCCGCCGCCGCGTACTGCGGCGCGACCGGCTCGGCGAGCACGGTCCCGTCGGCCACCCTGCCGGACGCCGCCAGCGACCGCGGTCCGCGCACGCCCAGCAGCAGGGGCGGCACGGCGTCGGGCACCGCCGAGGGGTCGAGCCGCAGCTCGCCGGCCACCGCCCCGCCGCCCAGCAGGGTCCGGAGCGTGGTCACGTACTCCGCGAGGAAGGTGAGGGGCCGCTCGGGCCAGGCCCCGGCCTGGCGCATCCAGCCCGGCATCCCGTGCCCGACGCCGACGTCGGTACGGCCGGGGTGGAGCTGCTCCAGCGTGGCGATCTCCATCGCAGCGAAGGCGGGGTTGCGCACCGCGGCCGGGAGGATCCCGATGCCGACGCGGATCCGCTCGGTCGCGCCCAGCACGGCGGCGGCCTGCACCAGCCCTCCGCGGAAGCCCAGGTCCTCCACGACCCAGAGCTCGTCGAAGCCGAGCCGCTCCGCTGCGCGCGCGTACGGGAGCACCTGGGCGGCGGGCAGGTCGCGCGGGAGCACGACACCGATCTGGGGAGACGTCATGGCGCACGTTCTATCAGATCGATTCGAGGCGTGCCGAACCGCCCACGCCGGACGGCGCCAGACGGCGCCGCGCGGTCTCAGCCAGCCGGAGCCGGCAGCGCGACGTCGAGCCGGAAACCCTGCGGCACGTGCGCGGCGCGCACGTCCCCGCCGTGCGCCTCGACGATGCCGCGGACGATGGCCAGCCCGAGCCCCGCGCCCGGCGACCCGGCGGCTCCGGCGTCGGCCGTGCGGGCGGCGCTCGCCCGCCAGCCGATCTCGAACATCCGCGTGAGGTCCTCGCCGTCGACGCCGCCGCCCTGGTCGAGCACGGAGAGCACCAGCCGGTCGCCGGCCTGGTCGGCGGAGACCAGGATCTCGGACCCCTCCGGGGCGTGGCGGATGCTGTTGGTCAGCAGGTTCACCACCACGCGGGTCAGCTCGTGCGGGTCGGCGCGCACCGTCCGGCCGGCGACCCCCGCGTGCTCGACACGGATCTGCTTCGCGACGGCGAGCTGGTGCACGTCGGCCACGGCGTCGGACACGACGTCCAGCAGCGCGACGTCCTCCCGGCGGAGCCGCAGCGCGCCGCTCTGGATCTGCGAGAGCTCGAACAGGTCGTCGACCAGCCGATTCATCGTGGCGACCTGCACCCGGATGCGCCGCACGTAGTCGGCCGGGTCCGCGACGGCGCCGTCGTCCAGGGCCTCAGCGAGTGCGCTGACCCCGGTGAGCGGGGTGCGCAGGTCGTGCGAGATCCAGGCGAAGAACTGGCGGCGGGCGGCGTCGAGCTGCTCGATCTCGGCGCGGGCCGCGGCGAGCCGCTCCGACGCCACGGCGAGCTGCGCGGAGAGGTCGGCGAGCTCCCGGCCCGCGTACGCCTCCGGGCCGACGACGGCGCCGCGGCCCACCCGCTCCACCGCCTCCCCCAGGTGGGCGAACGACCGGCTCACGGCGCGGGCCGTGAGCAGGGTCGCGGTGAGGCTCAGCACCGCGGACAGGCCGACCACCCACAGGAGCACCTGCAGGTCGTGCAGCGAGAGGTACATCAGGGCCGCGATCGCGAGGGTCGAGCAGACGATGGACGCGATCGCCGCGACCACCAGGACCACGAACGGGGCGGTGACCGAGCGCTGCCGGCGGCGGCGCAGCACCAGGAGCGCGAGCAGCGTGATCGCCGCCGTGCACACCGCGGCGGTGGCGAGGATGAGCAGCAGGTCGACCAGGGTGAGCATCATGCGGCGGCCCCGACCGTGAACCGGTAGCCCCGGCCCCACTCGGTGAGCAGGTAGCGCGGGTAGCGCGGCTCGGGCTCGATCTTCTCGCGCAGCCGGCGCACGTGGACGGTCACCGTGGACTCCTCGCCGAAGCTCCACCCCCACACCTCGCGCAGGAGGTCGTCCCGCGTCAGGGTGCGGTCCGGGTTCTGCAGCAGGAAGAGGAACAGCTCGTACTCCCGGGACGTGAGGGTCATCTCGACGTCGGCCGCCCAGATGCGGCGGTGCGCGGGGTCGACGCGGAACGGCCCCAGCGTGAACGGCGACGGCGCCACGTGCAGCCCGCGGCTGCGCCGGACCAGGGCATCGATCCGGAGCTGAAGCTCCCGCAGCGCGAACGGCTTGACCACGTAGTCGTCGGCGCCGTGCTCCAGCCCGTCGATGCGCTGCTCGACGGCGTCCAGGGCGGTGAGCATGATGATCGGTGTGCGCGGCGCGGCCGCGCGCACCTCGCGGCACAGCTCGTCGCCGCTGACGCCCGGCAGCATCCGGTCCAGGACCAGCACGTCCGGCCGCGCCGTGCGGAGCGCGTCCCGGGCCACCAGCCCGTCGCTCAGCGCCGTGACCGCGTACCCGCGGCCGCCCAGGTAGTCGGCGACCACGGCCAGGACGGTCTCGTCGTCCTCGACGACCATGACCTCGACGCGCGCTCCCATGTCCGGCAGCGTAACCGCGAGCGCCCCGGTCGAGTTGTTACGCCTCTGCAAGACTCCCGCGTCCCGGAGCCCGCCCTGCCTAGGTTCGACGACGTCGGCGGCGCCCGCCGCCGACGGCTTGGACGAACCCGACAGAGAGGCACTTCTCATGCGCACGACAGCACTCGCCGGCGCGGCGGTCCTGACCGCCACCCTGATGCTCACGGCCTGCGGCACCTCCGGCGCCGGGTCGGACGACGCGATGTCCGACCAGACCATGTCGTCCCAGGAGCAGTCCGACGACATGTCCGACGACATGACCGACGACATGGGCATGGCCGCCCGCACCGGAACCTTCGAGGGCCTCAACGACAAGGCCGTCGCGGGCACGGCCGAGGTGAGCGACACGGAGCTGGTCCTGTCGGGCTACTCCTCCGACGAGGGCCCCGACCTGCACGTGTATCTCACGAACGGCACGGACGAGGCCGCGGTCGCCGCGGGCACCGAGATCGACGTGGTCGCGTTCGACGAGGCGTCCCAGACCTTCGCCCTGGACGGCGTGGAGGTGGCGGACTACGACACCGTCGTCATCCACTGCGACAAGGCCAAGGCGGTCTTCGGCGCCGCGCCCCTGGCATGAGCCCGGCTGCCCTGTCCCGGGGGGGCGGCTGGGTGGGAAAAGCGAAGAGGGGGGGATTACCTGCGCTTCTTCTTTTAGAACCCGGAAACCCACACC
>NZ_JBHWLR010000002.1:329183-369595 GCF_042731755.1 Promicromonospora sp. NPDC059942 | reverse complement strand
CAGCACAGCGGGGGCGGAAGGAGCCCCCGCTTTGGGGCCCCCCCCCCCTTGGTCCGGGGGGTTTTCCTTCAGGTGGGGGGGGGGAACCTCTTCTCCCCTCCCCCCCCCCCCCCCCGCCCCACCGCCCCCTCCCCGGGTCGCGCTCGGCGTGCTCTGGCTCAACGAGGGCCACATCAAGTACCGGGCCGGGTTCGGGGCCGCCGACATCCAGCTCGTCGTCGACGGCGCCGCCGCGAACCCCAGGGTGCCCGGATATTTCCAGGTCTTCGCGGAGCACCTGCTGGGCGCGGCGCCGGAAGTGTTCGGCGTGCTGATGCCGCTGCTGGAGACCGGCCTGGGCGTCGCCCTGATCGCCGGGGTGCTGACCCTGCCCCTCGCGTTCGTGAGCGTCGGAACCCTGCTGAGCTATTGGTCGGCCGACCAGCTCACGGAGTCCTACCCGGTCATGGTCGCCCTCGCCGTGGTGCTGGTCGCGTGGCCGGTGCTCGCCTCGCGGGTGTCGGTTCCGGCGCTCGTGCGACGTGTCCGGCGGCGGTGAGCCGCTAGCCCTGCGCCCTCCACGGCCCCCACTTCGTGCCCGGCTTCTCGTTGCGCGTCCACCACTGCGCCTCGTACGCCCGGCCGTCGTGCACGGCCACCGACCCTGCCTCGAAGATGCGGGACGGCGTCCACCCCGCCACGCCGTTCCGCTCGACGATCTCCTGCCACGGGCCGTAGGCGGCGCCCGGCTCCTGGCCGCGCGTCCACCAGGCCGCCCGCCAGGTCGAGCCCTCGTACGAGATCTCGTCGCCCGCGGTGTAGACCGCCGACGCGTCCCAGGCAGGCACGGCCGCCGCGCAGGCGTCGTCGCACACGCTGAACGAGGCGAGCACAGCCTTGTGGTCGGACGGCCAGACGGCGTCCGGGGTGAGGATCTGGTCGGCGCTGTCGTCGTCGACCCGCTCGTTGCGGACGATCGTCGACTGCGGCCCGACCACGACCGCGTCGTCGACCGTGACCCGCTCGTCGGGGGTGACGAACACGTAGTCGATGCGGTCGCGCTCGTCGGCCTCGGGCGCCCAGGTGAGGTCCGTCGTCGGGAACAGCGGGTTGTCGGACGGCCACGTGACGCCCGGGTTCGCGACCGGATCGGGGTGCACCTCGCGGAACGCGTCGACCAGCCCGCCGTCGAGCAGCGCCTGCGTCGACTGCCACGGGATCACCAGGCCGTTGTGGTCCTGCAGGTCGGCGGTCGCCTCGGTCCAGTCCTGCACCGACGGCTCGTTGAAGTCGCCGCCGACGACGGCGATGCGGCCCGCCGCGCGCTCGGCCGCGACGTCCGCCACCAGTGCGGCGGCCGTGGCCGGGCGGCCGGACTGCCGGTTGGCCTCCAGGATCGCGTCCACGTCGGTGACCGGGCCGCCAGGCAGCTTGTCCCACGTGTCCCAGCCGTCGGGCCAGTCGCCGAGGACGGCGCCGCCGTAGCCGCGCGGCAGGTAGGTGGCGTACCAGCGGTACTCCAGGTGGCCGCCATAGGCGACGACCTCGGTGCCGTTCACGTCGAGCACCGCCTTGGTCCACCAGCGGTCCACGGTGCTGGTCTCCAGGATCGGGTACCGCGAGACGATGCCGGTGTCCGTGGCGATCACGTGGTCGTAGCCGAGCAGCGCGGCGACCTGGCGCGGGGCGTCGCCCTGTTCGGGCAGGAACGTGACGTCGGCGTCGGTCTCCTTGAGGACGTCGGCGATCTCGCGCGCGCCGTCGTCGATCTGGGTGCCGCCGTGCCACACGTTGAACGTGAGCACGTTGAGCTCGCTCACGCCGTCCACCTCGGGCTTGGGCTCCGCCGGCGGCACGGCCTCGCCGCCGGTGACGGTGAGGTCGACCGGGCCGGCGAGCACGTCGTAGCCGTCGTCCTCCAGGAGGTAGACGTCGTACTCCCCCGCGCCGATCGAGGCGGCGTTGTGCGTCCAGCCGGACCGGTCCGCCGGGCCCCAGGCGACCGTGCCGGTCGCGTCGGGCACGTACCGCCAGTCGAGCGAGGCCGGCCCGCCCGGCGTCGCGCCGTCGCGGTAGATGCCGATCCAGTTGCGGTCGTGCGCGGCGTCGCCGGCGTCGAACGTGATCGAGACGGACTCGTCGGCCGCGATGGCGGCCCGGTCGAGGCTCAGCGCCGGATCGGCGGCAGACGGCGCGGCGCCGGCCGACGGCGCGGCGGCCACCGCGGCGAGCGTCGCGCCGACGGCGACGGCCGCGAGCGACCGTCGAAGGCGTACAGGTGCGGATGACATCGGTTCTTCTCCCCGGGTCGGAAATCGGTGCGGCCGCGACGCTACGAGGCACGCGTGGCCGGGCCGTGGCCGCGAGGTGAACGCGCCCGGGGTTGATAGGTCGCATGATCACCTTGACCCCCGGACCGCGGACGCAAGAGATTCGACCCCGAACGGCCCGGGCGGTTTCCGCGCCGCCGCGCACCGGAGCGCGGCGACCTCCGGGCCGGAGCGGAGTGACCATGGAACCGGACCGAAAGCTCGTGCTCGACCGGCGCAGCCTGCTCGTGGGCTCGGCGGTGCTCGGCTCGGCGGCCGCCCTCGGCGTCGCGGCGCCGCCCCGTGCGGCGGCCGCAGTGCCGGGCTTCCCCACGTTCCACCGGGTCGGCGCCGCCCTGGACAAGTCGGCGCTGGCCTACAACCCGACGGGCGAGCTCATCTTCCCGTCGATCCGGAACGTCGCCGGCCGGGTCCAGAACCCCCTGGGCGCCTGGTACATGTACTACGCCCCGCACGACGCGCCGGGCGGGATCTGCCTGGCCTACGCCGACTCCCTCGACGGCCCCTGGCGGGAGTACTCGGGCAACCCGGTGATCTCCCGCACCTGGTCACCGCACTACTCGGTGAGCCACGTCTCCAGCCCGCACGCCGTCTGGAACGCGGCGGACGGCCGCCTCTACCTGTACTTCCACGGGGAGAACACCACCACCCGCGTGGCATCCTCCGCCGACGGGCGCAGCTTCACCTACGAGGGCACGGTGCTGACCACCGCGATGCTGCCCTCGAACGTCACCGAGACGTCCTACGCGCGGGTCTTCCCGCACCCCACGAAGTCCGACACCCAGATCATGCTGTTCATGGGCGCACAGGCGGGGACCCGGAAGATCTTCATCGGCTGGTCCAACCGGCTCACCTCGGGCTGGCAGTTCAAGCCCGAACCGCTGATCTCGCCGGCCGCAGGCGAGGGCGGCCAGCTCTCCGGCGCCCACTACTGGTCGCGCAACGGGGGCGGGCACGTGGTCTACCACGGTGGTTCCGGCAGCATGCACGTGGCCGACGTCGGCACCAGCTTCGACCGGGAGAACCACCTCGGGGTGCTCTACACGGAGCCGGTGGCCACCCGCGCCGCGGCGCCGAGCTTCGCCGAGGAGGCCGGCCGGCTGTACATGTTCTACGAGGCCGGCCAGCGCGGGAACACCAACATCGCGGTGGCCCGCGCCTAGGACCGGCACCCGGGTCGGCCGAGCCCCGGCGCTCAGCCGGCCCGGGCGGGTTCGGCGGCCGCCCACCGTTCGGCCCGCAGCAGCAGGAACATCGGCGGGAGCATGAGCAGCACCCACGCCAGCTCCATCCATCCGAACAGCCACAGGGCGAGGTAGAAGACGATCACGCACCAGTACGCGAACCGGGTCAGCCGGCCGCCGCACATCGCCAGCACCCCGACCACCGCCTCGAACGCCGCCAGCAGGCCGATGAAGAGGACCTGGTTCGGCGCCACGACGGCGTGCCACGTGTCGGTCACCCAGACGAAGTAGGACGGGTCCGCGAAGTCGTCGTAGCCGACCCCGGTGACGAGGTTGACCAGGTGCACGACCGCGCCGCCCAGGAGGAACAGCACGCCCACGGCGTAGCGCCCCACGTACCGCGCCACCGCGCTCCGGTACGCCAGCAGTCCCGCGACGAGCGTCGCCACCCCGCAGGCCACCCACAGGATGATCACGAACGTCTCGTCCTGCACGGTCATCACCTCCGCCGGGCCAGTGCCGCGCCGGGCCCGTCCTGCTCTCCTGCCCAGTCTCCGCCGGGCCACCTCCGGCGGGCACGAGCCGAAGGTCCCGCCACCCGGCGGCATAGGTCCCTGGCCTGGCGGGACCCCCGGGTGAAGGATCGGGCCGAGCGTCGGCCGCCCGTCAGTCGAGCACGACGACGAGCGAGCCCGAGGCCCGGCCGGACCGGAGGTCCGCGAGCGCCGCGCCGGTCTCGCCGAACGGGTACCGCGTCACGGTCGGGACGATCCCGAGCGTGTCCGCCAGCCGCAGGAGGGCCGCGCCGTCGGCCCGGGTGTTGGCGGCGACCGTCCGCAGGTCGCGCTCCTGGAACAGGTTCTCGATGTAGGACATCGCGGGGATCTCGCTCATGTGGATGCCGGCCAGGACGACGGTGCCGCCCCGCTCGGTGGCCTGGAGCGCGCACGGCACGAGGGTGCCGGCGGGCGCGAAGACGATCGCGGCGTCGAGCCTGGTGGGCGGCACGGCCGTGGCGCCGCCCACGAACTCGGCCCCGGCCAGGCGGGCGAGCTCCCGGTTCGCCGTGCCGCGGGTCATGACGGACAGCCGCGCGCCGTTCGCCACGGCCAGCCGGGCGGTCAGGTGGGCGCTGGAACCGAACCCGTAGATGCCCAGCATCCCGCCGGGCGGCAGGTTGGCGCGGGTCAGCGCGCGGTAGCCGATGATGCCGGCGCAGAGCAGCGGCGCGACGGCGCCGGGGTCCTGGCCGGTGGGCAGGCGGTAGGCGTAGGCCTCGGGCACGGTGGTGTGCTCGGCGAACCCGCCGTGGGTGTCCCACCCGGTGTAGCGGGAGCCGGGGCAGAGGTTCTCCCGCCCCTCGCGGCACCACCGGCAGGTGCCGCAGGTGCTGCGGAGCCAGGCGATGCCGACCCGGTCGCCCCGGCCGAGCTGCCGCACGGCGGCCCCGACATCCTCCACCACGCCCACCACCTGGTGTCCTGGCACCACGTGCGGCAGGTGCACGGGGAGCTCGCGGTCGATCACGTGGAGGTCGGTCCGGCACACGCCGCACGCCTCGACGCGCACCAGCACCTCGTCGGGGCCCGGCCGGGGCAGCGGGACCTCGCGCAGCCTCAGGCTGCCCGCCGTGTCCCCCGTGGTCCAGGCCCGCATGGCGCCAGGGTCTCCCGGGCGCGCCGCGCGGTGCCAGGGCCCAATGTCCCGGCGTCCCGGGACGGACGGCAGGGACGGCTCAGGACCCGGCCACAGGTTCGGCGCCAGGTTCGACGGCGGTTTCGACGCCGGGCTCGACGACGACCGAGAGCATCGCGGTGACCTGCTCGGCGAGCAGGGCCGGCGGCGCGTCCCGCAGCGCGGGGGTGGTGAGGACGGTGCGCATCAGCCAGACGCCGGCCAGGAGCGCGAGGCCGAGCTCGGCCCGCTCGTCGGCGTCCGGCCCCTGGAGCGCGCCGGCGAAGCGGGCGCCGACGTGCCGCTCGATACCGGCGCGGACGATCTCGGCGGCCCGCGGGTTGGCGGCCGAGCGGAGCATGAGCTCGAACGGGCCGAGGTGCTCGGCCCCGGGCGCGGTCCGCTCGACCAGCGCCTGGGCCGTGGTGCGGGCCAGGTCGGCGGGCCGCTCGGGGTCGGCCGGGACCATCGTCGCCGGCTCGAAGGACGCCTCGACGACCTCCGTGAACAGCCCCTCCTTGGACCCGAAGTAGCGGTTGACCAGCATCGCCGTGACGCCGGCGTCCGCGGCGATCTCGCGGACGCCCACGCCGTCGTACCCGCGGCGGGTGAACGCGACGAGGGCGGACGACAGGATCGCCTGGCGGGTGGCGGCGGCATTGCGGGAGCGTGCGGGGCTCGTGTCCATGCGCCAAGTCTACGTGTGTATACTCGAAGGGTAAGTCTACGAGCGTAGACATACGGGGAAAGGAACGAACTCATGGATCTGCACCTCGCAGAACGACGCGCTCTGGTCACCGGCTCGACGTCGGGCCTGGGCGAGGCGACCGCCCGGATGCTCGCGGCGGAGGGTGCGGCCGTCGTCGTGCACGGCCGCGACGCCGGGCGGGCCCGCGCGATCGCGGACGACATCATCCGCGACGGGGGCCGCGCCTCCGTCGCCGTCGGGGACCTGACCACGGACGAGGGGGCCGACGCGGTCGCCGACGCCGCCCTCGCCGGCGGACCGGTCGACGTGCTCGTCAACAACGCGGGCGCCTACGAGCACCTGAGCTGGGCGGACGCGACGTCGGAGGCCTGGGCGGTCACCTACGACCAGAACGTGATCTCCGGCGTCCGGATGATCCAGCGCCTCGTCCCCGCGATGCGGGAGCGGGGCTGGGGCCGTGTCATCACGATCGGCGGCGGCCTCGGCGGCCAGCCGATGAACAGCCACCCGCAGTACAACGCCACCCTGGCGGCCCGGCACAACCTCGCCGTCTCGCTCGCCCGCGAGCTCAGGGGCACCGGCGTCACCTCGAACGTGGTCGCGCCCGGGGCGATCCTCGTCCCGGCCGTCCGGGAGCTGCTGACCGGCATCGCCGGCGACCGTGGCTGGGGCGAGACCTGGCCCGAGATCGAGGCCGCCTCGGTGCGCGAGCTCGTGCCGAACGACACCGACCGCTTCGGCCGCCCCGACGAGATCGCCGGCGCCGTCGCCTACCTGTGCGGCCCGCTGGCCGACTACATCAGCGGCGCGTCCCTGCGCGTCGACGGCGGGACGGTCCGCAGCGTGCAGTGAGCAGCAGACGACGCGGGGCCCGCAGCTCACGGCTGCGGGCCCCGCGCTGCTATCGCGGCCTCAGCCGGCCCGGCAGGACACGTCCCGCTTCGGCAGGGTGCCGTCCACCAGGAACTTGGTGGTGGTCTCCAGGCCACAGGCGTTGTCGTGCAGCACGTAGGCGCCGTGCCCGCTGTTGTCGACGGTCACCAGGCGCGACCGGTCGCCGAACTGCTCCCGGGCGAGCTGGCCACCGCGCAGCGGCGTGGCGGGGTCCCGCTCGTTCTGCACGATCAGGATGTTCCGCTTGCCCTCGGACGAGATCTCCGCCTGCTCGACGGGCTCGTACGGCCAGTAGGCGCACGGCGTGATGTTGGCCGCCGCGGCGCCGAACATCGGGAACTCCGCCCGGTCCTCGGCCACGGTGTCCTTGTAGTGCTGCACGTCCTCGGACCAGTCGGAGTCGTTGCAGCTCACCGAGAGGAACACCGTCAGGGCGTTGTCGAGCTCCCAGGGCTCCTCGGCCTGCACACCCGGCAGCGCGCCGGTCGGCACGACCGCCGCCAGCTGCTCCGCCGCCGCCTCGGTGTCGTCGGCCAGGACGGACTCCCAGAGCTCGGCGATCTTGGAGTACCCCGCCGGGCTGTAGAGGTACCCGAACGTGCCCATCCGGAAAATCACGCCGTCCACCCCGAGCACCGGCTGCTCGTCGAGCCGCTCGGCGAGCTCGAAGAAGGTGGCCCGCACCTGGGCCGGCGTCCGGCCGAACCCGTAGGTGCCGTGCCGCTTGGCGGCCCACTTCGCGAAGTCGGGGAACGTCTCCTCCATCCCCGGACCCCACAGGCGCAGGACGTCCTGGTTCAGGTGCGTGTCACCGATGTTGCTGTCCAGCACCACGCGGTCGGCCCGCTCGGGGAACATCGCGTCGTAGGTGGCGCCCAGCCCGCTGCCGTAGGAGTAGCCCAGGTAGCTGGCCTTCTCCTCGCCCAGCGCGGCCCGGATCTGGTCCAGGTCGCGCGCCGTGTTGGGCGTGCTCAGGTGCTGGATCAGCTCGGCGTCGGGCGACGCGGCGCACTGCTCGGCGATGCCCTTGACGACCTTCGCCTGCGCTTCGACGGCAGCCTCGTCCACGGCGTAGGGAGGGAGGTTGCCGAAGTGCGGGGTCTCGGCGGTGAAGCCGCAGCGCGCGGCCGTCGAGTGCCCGATGCCGCGGGTGTCCATCGCGATGATGTCGTAGGCGTCCCGCACGCTCTTGGGCAGACCCTTGGACGCCAGCAGCGTGGACAGCGTGAGGCCGGAGCCGGACGGGCCGCCCGGGTTCAGCAGCAGGATGCCGCGGCGCTTCTCCGGGTCGGTGCTGGCCATCCGGGAGATCATGAGGTCGATCTGCCGGCCGTCGGGCTTGGCGTAGTCCAGGGGCACCTGCACGGTGGCGCACTCCAGCACGTACGGGACGGCCGCCTTGGCGACGTCGGCGGGGCAGGCCTCCCACTCGGCGGGCGCCGGGACGGGCGCCTGCGCCGTCACGGCCGACGTCGTCACGGCCGTCGACGTCACCGTCGTCGTCGCCGACGGCTCCTCGGCCATGGCGGGCAGGCCCGCGGCGGCGCTCACGGAGGCGGTCAGGCCCACCGCCAGCAGCACGGCGATCCCCCGCCGCGCTCTGCTCCGAGGTGGCCGGAGCCGCCTGGGGACTCGGGACTCGGTCTGGTCCGGTACGGGTGCGGCAGGCCCGCCCTCGGTTCGGGACGGCTTCGCGCGGTCTGGCATCGTGACCCTTCCTCCAGCGGAGCGGCTTCACCTCCGGGAGCAGCCATCAGTGCAGGTCGACCAGCCCCCGAGGTCGGTCCAGCCAGTCTCCGGGCGGGCCCGGCACGCGGCACAGTGACGAGACGTCACCCGCTCCTGGGAAGATGTCACCCGCGACCCGTGACTTGTGTCACGAGGCCCGGGCACCCCCTAGCATGTGGCCACCGACCGTCGTCGCCGACAAGGAGCCCTTCGTGGACGTCCCGTTCTACTGGGTGGACGTGTTCGCGGCCACGCCGCTGACCGGCAACCCCCTCGCCCTCGTCCCCGACGCGGACGCCCTCCCGGAGCACACGATGGGCGCGATCGCCCGGGAGCTCAACCAGTCCGAGACGACGTTCCTGGTGCGGCCCGACCGCCCCGGCGCGGACCACCGGCTGCGCTCGTTCACCCCGGGCGGCGTCGAGGTCTTCGGCGCGGGGCACAACGCGATGGGCGCCTGGATCTGGCTGGCGCTGTCCGGCCGGCTCGAGGCGGACCGGGAGAAGTTCGTGCAGCAGATCGGCGACGACCTGCTCAACGTGCGGGTCTCGGGACGGCCCCCGGAGGCCGTCGAGGTCTCGATGGAGCAGTCCGCCCCGCGGTTCCTGGGCCGCGTCGAGGACCGGGCCGCGCTGGCCGCCGTCCTGGGCCTGGACGCCGAGGACCTCGACGCCGACCGGGCCGCCGAGGTGGTCTCCACCGGCGCGGAGCACCTGCTCGTGCCCCTGCGGAGCACCGCGGCGGTCGACGCCGCCCAGCCGGACACCGCCGCGCTGCGGGCGCTCCTGGCCGACGCCGGGGCCGAGGGCTGCTACCTCTACACGGTGCAGCTCGACGACGCGGCAGCCGCCGCCCCGGCGGCCGGGATCAGCGCCTACACCCGGTTCTTCAACCCCACCGTGGGCATCGCCGAGGACCCCGCGACGGGCACCGCCGCCGGTCCCCTGGCCGCCGTCCTGGTCCGCGACGGGCTCGCACCCGACCCTGCGCGGATCGTCGTCGAGCAGGGTCGCAAGCTCGGTCGCCCCAGCCTCATCACGCTCGGCGTCGACGGGCCCCTGGTGACGATCAGCGGCTCCGGGATCGTCGTGGCCGAGGGGACGCTGCACCTCTAGGGCGTCAGGGGACCTCGACCACGAGCTTGCCCAGGTTGTCCCCCGCCGCCAGCCGCGCGAACGCGGCGGGCGCCTCCTCCAGCGGGCACACCGCGTCGATCGCGGGCACGACGGCGCCGTCGGCCACCAGGGCGGTGACCTCCTCCAGGTCCGCGCGCGACTGGGGCACCATCAGCACACCCACCCGCTTGCCGGTGGCGCCGCGGAGCACCGGCGCGGCGGCGAACGTCGCCAGCAGCACGCGCGTGCGGCCGCCGACCATGAGGTAGGAGCCGCAGGCCCGCAGCGCCCCGTGCACCCGGTACGGCGAGCGGGAGGCGATCAGGTCCACCACGCGGTCGTACCGGTCGCGCTGGTCGGCCCAGTCGCAGCGCTCGTACGCGATGGTGTCGTCGGCGCCGAGCCGGAGCAGGTGGCCGGCCTTTCCCCGCGGTCCACGGCCGTGACCCGGGCACCGAGGTGCTTGGCCAGGCCGATCACGAACGCGCCGCCCGCGCCGCCCGCCCCGTTGACCAGGAGCCGGTCGCCCTTGTGCAGGCCCCGGGTGGCCCGCAGCGCGATGCACCCGGCCTGCGGGATCGTCGCGGCGTCCGCGAAGGAGAGGGCGGCCGGCTTGCGGGCGAGCAGCCCCGGCGACGTCGCGACGTACTCCGCGAGCCCGCCGCGGTAGCCCGCCAGCTCCCCGAACACGTCCTCGCCCGGGGCGAACGCGGTGACGGAGCGGCCCACCGCGACGACGGTCCCGGCCACGTCCGACCCGGGCACCGGGTTGCGCGGCCGGCGCAGCCCGCCGACGCGGGCGTACGCGGGCCGACCGACGAGGTTCTCGCGGTCCGACCCGTTCAGCGAGACCGCCCGGACGCGGACCAGGACCTCGTCGTCCGCCGGGACGGGATCGGGGAGGTCGCCCACCTCCACCACGTCGGCGCTGCCGTACCGGTCCTGGATGACGGCCCGCACGATGCCCTCCTGTCACGTGGTCGAGGGCCCCCAAGGTAGCGGCGCGAGACGTCCGGCGCAGGTGATCCGGGACGGGTTCACCCGGGTGGTTCTCCGGGCCCGCCGGTCCGCTACATTCTGGCCATGCCTCCCCAGCCGCGCCCCCTCCCGGCCGACGCGCCGACGCCGACCGGACACTTCGCGGAGGTGTCCCCCGGCCCCGTCGGACGGGTCGTCGACGCCCTGCACGCCCTGGCTCTCGGCGCCGCGACCGGCCTGCTGCTCGCCGTGCTGGCCCACGTCGTGGTCGGTCTCCTGGTCGAGAGCGGCGCCGTCGCGGCCCCCGCGCCCCTCGACGAGGCGCTCACGCAGGGCTTCGCCCGCGACCTCGTGGTGCTGCTCGTGGCGATCGTGGCCGCGCTGGCGCTGTCCACGGCGCGGACCTTCGCGCACGCGCGCGCCGTCCGCGACGCGTCGGAGACCGGCGCCGACGGACGGGCCCTGCCGGTCCCCGAGTACCAGGGCCAGGTGGCCTCGGGCGAGACGGCGAACGGGCGGCCGTTCGTGCGCTGGCTGTTCCTGGCCGTCCCGGTGCTCGTCGTCGGCGCCTTCCTCGGCGTCTTCTGCCTCGTGGAGTGGATCGGCGACCCGGACGTCGACGGGCTGGGCGGCGCGACCGTGCTCGCCGTCGGGCTCACCGCCGGGAGCGTCGCGGCCATGCTGCTGGTGCGGTGGTGGCGCGGGCGGCTCGCCGACGTCCACCTCGCGACGCGGCACGCGCCCGTGACGTTCGGGGCGGACCCGGGGATCGAGCCCGTCGAGCTGCCCGCGGTCTACCGCTGGGCAGGGCGCCTCGCCTCGGTCGTGGGTGTCGTGACGGTCGTGGTGCTGCAGGCCGTCTGGCTGGCCGTGGCCGCCTGGGGCGCGCTGTCGGGCCGGGGCCTCGCGATCGGCGGGCGGTTCGTCCTGCTCCCGGGCGGCTCCGAGCGGGCCGCCAACGTCGACGCGGTGGTCGGGTCCCCGGTCTCGGTCGCCGTCACCGTGCTCGTGGCCCTGGCGCTCGGGCTCGCCGCCCTGCGCCTGGTCGCGAACGACCTGCGGTACGTGCTCGCCCGGCGCGCGCTGGTCGCCCGCCTCGACGCGCCGCTGCCGGACGGGCAGCGGCCGCAGCCCGAGCTGACGGGTCTGGTGCTGACGTTCGACACCCCGGTGCGGCGCGCCACGACGACGGTCGCCGCCGTCGGGAGCCTCGCCGTGGCGCTGACGACGACCCTCCAGCCGTTCTGGGACCTGGGGCCCGCGCCCCGCGCCGCGGCGGTCGTGGTCGACGGCGCGACGGCCGGGCGCCGCCGCCGGCTGCGCAACCGGATGCTCGCCGCCTGGCCGGCCGCGACACGTCCGCAGGCGCAGCCGATCCGCGGCTAGCCGCCCGCCCCGGGCCGTGGCCCCACCCACGCCTTCGCCGGGTCGGGCCGGCGGTACGGCCCCGCCGTGCTCGTCGTCTTGCCCAGCGCGACGAGCGACTCCGCGAGCCGCACCGCGCTGGTCACGCTGTCCAGCACCGGCACGCCGAGACGCCGCTCCAGCGCGACGTCGAGCCCGGCGAAGCCGGCGCAGCCGAGCACGAGGGCGTCCGCGCCCGCCGCGACGAGCCGGGCGCCCGCGGACTCCAGGGCCCGAGCCGTCCCGGCGACGTCGCCGATGTCGAGCACGGCGACGTCGGCCGCGGCCACGCCCGCGCACCGCCCGAGCACGCCCGCATTGCGCAGGGAGTCCTCGATGCCGGGCACGGCCGTGGCGACCGTCGTCACCACGCCGAACCGGTGGGCGACGAGGCACGCGAGGAAGGCGGAGGCCTCGGTGATGTCGACGACCGGCACGTCGATCGCCTGCCGCAGGCCCTCCCGCCCGTGCTCGCCGTAGCCGGCCATGATCACGGCGTCGTACGGGTCGGGGTGGGCGAGCACGGCGTCGAGCACCGCGAGCGCCGTCACGTAGCTCTCGAAGTAGCCCTCGGCGGAGGCGGGGCCCCAGGACGGCGTGAGGCCGACGACGGTGGTGCCGGGCGAGGCGGCGCCCGCGGCGACCGACGCGATCGCCTCGGTCATGGCGCGCGTCGTGTTGCAGTTGACGACCAGGAGCGTCGGGCCTGGCCGGCCCGCCGGGGGCGCGGTCACACGAGCTCGCCGTCGGCGGCCACGACGCGGCCGGCGTGGATCACCGTGCGCCCCGGGAGACGGTCCATGACGGCGGACGTCGGCGTCTCGCCGCGCAGGATGACGAGGTCGGCCGGGTCGCCGACGGCGATCCCGGGGTGGTGACCGGCGCCGGTGAGCCGTGGCGTCCGCCCGTCGATGACGGACGCCCCGCCCCAGGTCGCGACGGCGAGGCCGAGCTCGATGAGGTCGTCGCGCGACCAGCCCTGGGAGTGGGCGAGCAGCCAGGCGCGCTCCAGCATGTCGGCGTTGCCCCAGGGGGACCAGTAGTCGCGCTGGCCGTCCATGCCGAGGCCCACGCGCACGCCCGCGGTGACCAGTCGTTCGAGCGGCAGCTCCAGGCGCCCGCCGGGGGCGATCGTGGTGATCGCGACGTCCAGCTCGGCGAGCTCGTCGATCGTCCGCTCCACGGCCGGGAGCCCGGAGCCCAGGGCGAAGGCGTGCGAGACGGTCACGCGGCCCTGCATGCCGAGCGCGCGCACGCGCTCGGTGACCAGGCTCATCGAGAAGAGGCCGAGCTCGCCGGGCTCGTGCAGGTGGATGTCCACGCCCTTCTGGTGGCGTTCGGCGAGCTCGAACACGGTGTCGAGGTGGCGCCGCGGGTCGCGGTCGATCTCGCAGGGGTCGATGCCGCCCACGAGGTCGCCGCCGGCGCGCAGCGCCTCGTCCATGAGCTCCGGCACGCCCGGTTCGAGGTGGATGCCGACCTGCGGGAACACGACGATCTCGACCGACGCCGACGCGGCGTGCGCCGCGCGGGCGGCGAGCACGCCCTCGAACTTCTCCAGCTTCGAGTCGGCGTCGACCTGGGCGTGCGAGCGCACCCGGGTGACGCCCAGCGCGATCATGCGGCGCAGCGTCTCGGTGGCCCGGTCGGCCACGGGGGCCTCGGCCGTGCGCCAGTGCGCGCGGTCGTTCATGATCCGGTCCCAGCGGGTGGGTCCCGCGGTCAGCGGGCGGAAGGGCAGGCCGAGGCGGGTGGAGTCGAGGTGCACGTGCACGTCGGAGAACGACGGGACGAGGATGCCGTCGTCGCCCGCGATCTCGGCCTCGCCGGCGGCGGCCGTGCCCGCCGGGACGACCTCGCGCACGAGGCCGTCGTCGAGCACGACGTCGGCGGGGTCGCCGCCCCACGGGCGGACGGAACGGATGACGGTGCGGGGCATGGGGGTTCCTCCAGGTACGGCGGGGGCGGGCGGACGACGGCGGTGGGGGGGGGGGGGGGGCGGGGTCGGGGGCCCCTCCCGGCCCGCTGCTTTTCTCGGTGGGTGCCGGTCAGCTGCGCGGCACCGAGCGCCGGGGCCGCCGCTTCGCGGACCGAAGAGTTATCCACAGATCTCCTGCTCACCCAAACAACAGCACATTCGTTCGATAGGCTCGTTTCAGCGCCTTCGGCCGACCTGGCCCCGGCGTTCGAGACCGCGCACGAGAGGTGGTGTGAACCATGGCAAGGGAAGAACGTGGAGGCACCCCACGTGCCCTGGAGGACGTCCTGACCGACCTCGATGCGCTCCTGGACGAGCTCACCGCAGCACCACACGAGGCCATGACGACCTCGGGTCTGGTATCGACGTCCGCCCGCCTGCGCGTGGCCGGCGCCCGCCTGGATGCCATGCGCTGGTCGATCCTGCCCCGGATCGAGTCCGCCGGACTGTGGGCGCAGACGGGCGCTCGCACGTTCGCCGTCTGGCTGGCCCGCGCCGAGGACGTCCAGACGGGGACCGCACGACGCGACGTCCGCACGGCCAGGGCCTTGCGCGACCATCTGCCCGCCACGCTGTCGGCGGCTCTGGTGGGTCGGGTCGGCGTCGACAAGCTCCGCGCCCTGGTCGACGTCGCCACCACCAGCACCAACCGAACCGAGGCCCTGGCCGCCCCGGCGGTCGACGTGCCCACCATCGACCGAGCCGGCTCCGTACCTGACCCGGGGCCCGCTGAGGACCCGCCCACTGAGGACGCAACCGCTGGACCTGTGCCTGTACTTGACGAGCCGACCGCGGAGACACCGACGACTTCGGCTGCGCCGACCTGGGAGGAGCAGCTGCTCGACTGGTCGACCCAGAACGGGCCCGACCGGTTCCGCGGTCTGGTGCGCTACTTCGCCCGCCACGCGGACCCCGAAGCCGACGAGCGCGGCTACACGAAGGCCAGGCAGCGCGAGTACCTCGACGTCGCACCCACGCTGGGCGGCTACCACCTGAGCGGGTTCCTCACCGAGGAGCACGGCCAGACGCTGACCACGGCGATCGGCTCGATCATGGGCGCACCGGCCGCCGACGACGACCGCACGCCCGGTCAGCGCCGCGCCCAGGCTCTCGCCGATCTGAGCCGCATCGTGCTCGACACCGGCCGCACCGGCACCGGCGCCTCCGTCCGCCCGCACCTGAGCGTGACCGTCTCGTTGACCGAGCTCCAGGCTCTCGCCGCCCAGAGCGACGGCGAGGAGCCGGGCGCGGGCGGGCCGGGCGAGGCGGGTGTCCCGACCGGGCCGACCCGCCCGATCAGCCCGGACGGCGTCCCTCACATCAAGCGTCCTGCCGTCTTTACCGAGACGAGCACCCCGGTGCCGACCTCGCTCCTGCGCCGTATCGCCTGCGACAGCGAGGTCACCCGGATCGTGTTCGGGGCCGACTCGCAGATCCTGGACGTCGGCCGGAGCAGACGGACGGTCACCGGGCAGCTGCGCCGGGCCGTCATCGCCCGCGACCAGCACTGCGTCTACGGCGAGTGCGACCAACCGCCGACGCGGTGCGAGGTCCACCACGCCCTGCGCCACTGGGCGCACGGCGGCGAGACCTCCACCACCAACGCCGCCCTGCTCTGCTACCACCACCACGACCTCGTCGATACGCAGAACATCACCATGCACTACGACGACGGCTGGTACTTCACGCACCCGAACGGCCACGTCACGCACCCCACCCGCACGTGCACCACATGACCAAGGGAGTCACCGACCCGCGCCGCACGACAGCACACCGCCACCGAAGCAGTTCCGTTGCCGAAGCGCTGCCGAAGCAGCCCGGCCCGGCCGGGCAGCCACACCCACCAGCCGATCATCGACACCAGGGCCGGTCAGCTCCCCGCGGGCCCGAACCGTTCGGTCCGGATCCGGGCCGGGTCGTGGCCCTGGGCCACGAGCATGCGGGCCACCCCTTCGACGAACCCTGTCGGACCGCACACGTACACCCGCGGCTCCAGCTCGGGCGGCCAGCCCCACGAGGCCAGCTCGGAGGACGTCAGCCGGCGCGGGCCCCGCAGCGCCGTCAGGGAGACCGCCCGCGTGAAGATCGTGCTCGCCTCGAACCCGTCGCCGCGGGCCACGAGCGCGTCGAGCTCGTCGGTGTACAGCCGGTCCTCCGGCGTGCGCACCGAGTAGATCAGGCGGAACGGCGTCCGGTCGCCGGACTGGCGGCGTGCGCGGGCCATGGACATCACGGGGACCAGCCCGGAGCCGCCGGCCAGGAGCAGCACGGGCGTGCCCGCGTCCCGCTGCGGGTCCCAGACGAACCATCCGCCGATCGGCCCGCGCACCTCGATGGCCGCACCGGGCGGGAAGTCGTCGACCAGGTAGGGCGACACCTCGCCGTCCCGGACGCGCTGGACGGTGACCTCCACACCCCCGCTGCCGGACGGCGTGGGGCCGCTCGCCAGCGAGTACGACCGCTCGGCGGTGTAGCCGTCGGGCGCGGTGAGGCGGAGGTCGAGGTGCTGGCCCGCCTGGTGACCGGGCCACTGCGGGATGTCGAGCACGAGGGTCTCCGCGGACGCGCTCTCCGCACGTCGTTCCACCAGGGTCGCGACCTGCCAGCCGGACGGGACCGCGTAGCGCTGGCCGAGCCGGGCGCCCACCGCCTCAGTCACCCTGGTACCTCTGCTCGCGCCACGGGTCGCCGAGGTCGTGGTAGCCGAGCTTCTCCCAGAAGCCGGGCCGGTCCGTCGGCATGAGCGTCAGCGAGCGCACCCACTTCGCCGACTTCCAGAAGTACAGGTGCGGCACGAGCAGCCGCGCGGGGCCGCCGTGCTCGGGGTGCAGCGGCGCGCCGTCGAAGGTGTGCGCGATCCACGCCTTGCCGCCCAGCAGGTCGGCGACCGGAAGGTTGGTCGTGTATCCGCCGTAGGAGCCGACCATCGCGAAGTCGGCGGTGGACTCGACGTCCGCGAGCAGCACGTCCAGGGACACGCCCCGCCAGCTGGTGCCGAACTTGGACCAGCGGGTGACGCAGTGGATGTCGACCGTCGGCTTCTCCTGAGGCAGCTCCATCAGCTGCGCCCACGTCCAGGTCTTCGCGGCACCGGACTCGTCGGTGACGGTGAAGCTCCAGGTCCGGCTGTCGACGTTGGGCGTCGGCCCGGCGGAGAGCACCGGGAAGCCCTCCTCCTTGTACTGCCCGGGAGGGAGTGTCACGCCCGCGGGCCGCGGCCGCCCGCGAAAACCTGGGGTGAGCGTGGCCCCGGCGCCGCGGTCGGCAGGGGAACGGTCGGCGGGAGAACGGTCAGCGGGAGAACGGTCGGCGGGAGAACGGTCGGCGGGGGAACTGACGGATTCCGGGGCTGCAGAATCCAGGGCTGCAGAATCCGGGACTGCGTAATCTGGGCCGCCCGGTTCGGGCGGCGTCGCGCTGGTCATGCCCCAAAGATAGTGCGGGACAGGGAGTGGAGTACGGCTGCTGCGGGACTCAGACGAGACCCTCGTCGGCCAGCGCCTGCTGGGCAATCTTGAAGGCGTGGTTCGCGCTCGGCACCGAGCAGTAGATCGCCGTCTGCAGGAGCACCTCCTTGATCTCGTCGACGCTCAACCCGTTGCGGACCGCGGCCCGTACGTGCAGCGCCAGCTCGTCCCAGTGCCCGCCGGCGACGAGCGCGGTCAGCGTGATCATCGAGCGGCTCCGCCGGTCCAGGCCCGGACGATTCCAGATCTCACCCCACGCGTAGCGGGTGATGAGGTCCTGAAAGTCGGCGGTGAACGCCGTCGTGCCCACGATCGCGTTGTCCACGTGCGTGTCGCCCAGCACCTGACGCCGGACGGCGGCGCCGTCGTGACGCCGCACGTCGTCCCCCCGCTCGGGCCGACGACTCAGAGGGCCGCTCAGGGGAACACTGCTCGCGCGAACACCCCCTGCGCGGGCGCTGCCTGAGGGGGTGCCGCCAGAGGGGCCACTGCCTGAGGAGGCACTGCCTGAGGGAGCGCCGCTTGTGCGGGCTCTGCCTGGGGGGACGCTGCTGCCGGGCGCGGCCCCACCACGCACCGTGTCTCCGGTGTCAGGCGGGTCGCCGGTCGGTGCCCCGCCCGCATTCGGCGCGTCGCCCGCGTTCGGCGCGTCGCCCGCATTCGGCGCATCGCCCGCATTCGGCGCATCGCCCGCATTCGGCGCATCGCCCGCATTCGGCGCGTCGCCCGCATTCGGTGCCCCGCCCGCGTTCGGCGCATCGCCCGCGTTCGGCGCATCGCCGCTACGGGGTGCCGCGCCGCTGTCCGGCACGTCCCTCCCGATCGACGGCCCCGACTTGCCCGACCCCTCGCCCTTGTCCGACGACACGTCGCTGCTCGATGCTTCGCCCGCGGTCGACGTCTCGCCCTGGTCCAACGACACGTCGATGCTCAATGCTTCGCCCGCAGTCGACATCTCGCCCTTGTCCAACGACACGTCGATGCTCGATATCTCGCCGCGGTTCGGCCGTTCGCTGCTGCTCAGGACCTTGCTGCTGTCCGAGGCCTCACCGCTGTCCAGGACCTTGCTGCTGTCCGACGCCTCGTTGCTGTCCAGGACCTCACTGCTGTCTGGGACCTCGCCGCTGTCCGGGACTTCGCTGTTCGGGACTTTGCTGCTGTCAGTCACGCTGTCACCCTTCCCCGGACGAGATCGCGCACCAGGTCGGCCACGGCCTGCGGCCGCTCCGCCGGCGCGAGGTGTGCCGCTCCGTCCAACACCTGGAGCCGTGCGCCGGGGACGGCGTCGGCGATCTCCTCGAGCTTCGCGGGCGGGGTCGCCGGGTCCGCGGCGCCCGCGATCGCGACGACGGGGACGCCGACCGCGCCGAGCCGTCCCCGCAGGTCGTGGGCGCCCACGGCGTCGCACACCGCGGCGTAACCGAACCGGTCGGCGGTCTGCAGGCCGGCGAGCAGGCGGAGGACCACCTGCGGTTCACGGTCGAGGAACCCGGGCCCGAACCAGCGCCGCACCGCGGCCTCCACCTGGGTGGGGGTGCCCGCCCGGCGCACGAGCTCGGCCCGTTCGGCCCACCCCGACGGCTCGCCGAAGTAGGTCGCCGTACAGATCAGGGCCGCGCCGAGCACCCGGTCGGGCGCGTCCAGCAGCAACCGCTGACCGACCGCCCCGCCGACCGAGACACCGGCGTACCAGAACGGCGCCCCCACGTCCCCGCGCCGCGCCTGTGCACGCTCGACGACGCCGAGGACCGCATCGGCGAGCTCACCGATGCTGAGCCCGTCGAGCTCGTCCGCGGACGGCGCCGGCGCCGTGCCATGGCCCGGCAGGTCCCAGCCGATCACGTCGAGCTCGCCGGCGCCCCCGGCGACTCGATCGCCGTCGACAGAACCGCTGGCTCCGGCCAGCAGCCCGACCGCGTCGCCCCACAACGCCGCTACCGACGTGCCCAAAGAAGGGCCCAGCACCAGCAGCGGGCGGGTGGCGTCGCGCAGCACGAACTCGACGGCGCCCAGCCTGGGTCGCGCGGTCATGCGCCCTGCCCCGTCTGCTCGGCGTACTGGTCCAGCACACGGCCGACGACGGCGGCAGCCGCCGCGACGTCGGGCGCCGGTCCGGTGCCGGACATACCGTCGGAGATACCGTCGGACATACCGTCGGACAGGCCGCCCGGCAGGCCGTCGCGCAGGTTCCGGGCCACGGCGTCGGTGTCGACCTCCAGACCCTCCAGAAGCTCCGCCGCCGCGTGCGCCGACGCGATCGCGTGCCGGGCGAGCAGCTGCAGGCCGGGCCACTCGGCGTGCCATGCGCCGTCGGACCGCTCGTCCACGGCGAGCCCCGCCGCCCCGAGCACCTGGGCGGCCAGGTGCGGCGCGGCGATCGCGGAGCGCCGCACGAGCACCGACAGCACGGGGTTGCGCTTGTGCGCCATGGCCGACGACGTCCCGCGTCCCGGCGCGGGCGGCTCACGCAGCTCACCGACGCCCGGCCGGACCGCCTGCAGCACGTCGTTCGCGACCTTCCCGAGCGCGGTGCAGGTCTCGGCGAGCGCCGAGGCGATCCGGACCACCGGCGTCCGCGTGGCGTGCCACGGCGCCGGGCCGACCGGCAGCCCGAGCTCCGCACCCCAGGCCTCGACGAGGGCGAACTCCGGGCGCGCGGTCCCAGTGTCGTCTGCCGGCCCCGTCGACCCGGGCGGCCCGGTCACTCCGAACGGCTCAGTCGCTACGGACGGCTCAGTCGCTACGGACGACTCGGTCGCGGCGGACGGCTCGGTCGCGGCGGACGGCTCGGTCGCGGCGGACGGCTCAGTGGCCCCCGGCGGTACGGCCGCTCCATACGGTTCGGTCGCCCCCGACAGCGCAGCCAGCCCGGACAGCTCGCCCGCCGCGCCGCCGTAGGCCAGCGGGAGCGCGTCGGAGACCGCGTCCAGGAAGGCCCGCGCGGCGAGGATGCCCTGCAGCCAACCGGCGAACCGCGCTCCGAGCGTCGTGGGCACCGCCGCCTGGGCGAGGGTGCGGGCGAGGGCGGGCCGGGCGCGGTGCTCGGCCGCGAGGCGGGCCGCCGCAGCGGCTGCTCGGTCGAGGTCGGCCACGGCGGCGCGTGCGGCGTCGCGCAGCACGAGGACCAGCGCGGTGTCGAGCACGTCCTGCGAGGTGAGGCCCGCGTGCACGGCGGGCGCGAGCCGCGGTCCTGCCGCCTCCC
Organism: Promicromonospora sp. NPDC059942; assembly: GCF_042731755.1. NCBI lineage: Bacteria > Bacillati > Actinomycetota > Actinomycetes > Micrococcales > Promicromonosporaceae > Promicromonospora > Promicromonospora sp. NPDC059942. The sequence goes on along the minus strand of NZ_JBHWLR010000002.1, from coordinate 348,953 downwards.
GCAACGCGGCGACCAGCGGAATCACCGGGTTTCCGCCGGCACCGCCGGCGCGGGCGAGCTGCGTGGCGAGAGCCAGCGCGTCGTCGTCCGACCCGGCGATGCGCTCGACGACGGCGTCGATGTCAACGTCTGCGTCGATGTCGGGGTCGACGTCGACGTCGACGTCGATGTCGGCGTCGATGTCGGCGTCGAATTCGGCGTCGAATTCGGGATCGGGATCGGCAACGCGGACAGAGGCAACCGCACCGGACGGACCTGCCGAGTCAGCTGCGGGGTCCAGGCCATCACGGACGGCGGACTCGACACCGCCGGCGGCGTCAACGTGGTGGTCGCCCTGGTGCCCGACGACGACGCGCACCCAGGCCGCCTCGACGCGGAGCATCGCCCGCAGCACCGCCACGTCGTCGGTGACCGCGGCCGGGGACCCCGGGCCGAGGTCGGCGCCGGGGGTCAAGAGGCCGACGTCAGGCATCGGCGTCGCCCCGCTGACCGCCGTGCGCACTGCTTCCGTGCGCAGCCGTGCCGTACGTGAGGAACACGGTCTCCTCCTCGCCCTCCGGGCCGCCCTGGAGACGGATGTCGAACCGCAGCGACCCGTCGGGTTCGCGCGATGTGACCAGCGTGGCGCGCCCGCCGGGTTCGAGCGAGGCGAGCAGCGGGTCGGCGGCAAGCAGGCCGGCGCCGGTCGGGTCCGCGTCGCGCAGGGCAGCATCCGCCGGGCCCACGTCGTGCGGAGCAGCACCGGCCATGCCGACATCGTTCAGCGCGACATCGTTCAGCGCGACATCGTTCAGCGCGAGATCGCGCGGACCGACATCGCGCGGAGCGGCATCGTTCAGCGCGGCATCGCGCGGAGCGGCACTGTCCGGGTCCAGGCTGCGCGGAGCGCCGCCCAGGCCGGCGTCCGGCAGGTAGGCGCGGGTGTGCAGGCGGTCCTGCAGGCCGCGCGCGAAGACCGTCACCGCGAAGAAGGGAACCCGACCCGGCTCCGTGGCGCCCGGCGTCAGGGTCCGGAACCAGTAGCCGCCCTCGCGGTCGGTCTCGGCGCGGCCCCAGCCGGTGAAGGTCCCGTCGCGCAGGAGGGAGCCGGACCGGCCGACGACGGCGCCCGCCGGGTCGGCCTGCCAGATCTCGATCAGGGCGTCGGGGACGGGGGCGCCCGCGCCGTCGTACACGGTCCCGTGCAGGCGCACGGCGCCCGGCGTGCCGGGCTCGACCAGCTCGTTGCCGCGCGCGTAGGGCAGGGCGTAGCCGAAGAACGGCCCGACGGTCTGCCCCGGCGTCGGCGGGAGCAGGTCGTCGCGCGCGGGCTCGGACGTCGGTTCGGGCGCCCCCTGGGGCGTCGGCAAGATCGTGGGCTCGGGCGACCCTTCGGAGTTCAGCCCGGCTGTCCGCTCACTCATCGCCGTCCTCCGGCTCGGTCCAGGTGCGGTGCGACCCGGACAGGACGATGTCCCAGCGGTACCCGGTCGCCCACTCGTGCTGCGACAGGTCGTGGTCGTACGTCGCGATCAGCAGCTCGCGGGCCCGGGGGTCCTGGATGGACTGGTAGATGGGGTCCAGGGCGAACAGCGGGTCCCCCGGGAAGTACATCTGCGTGACGACGCGCTGGGTGAGCTCGGTCCCGAACAGCGAGAAGTGGATGTGCGCCGGACGCCACGCGTTGAAGTGGTTCTTCCACGGGTACGGGCCGGGCTTGATGGTCTGGAACCGGTACCAGCCGTCGTCGTCGGTCAGCGCGCGTCCAATGCCGGTGAAGTTCGGGTCGATCGGCGCCGGATGCTGGTCGCGCTTGTGCACGTACCGCCCGGCCGCGTTCGCCTGCCACACCTCCACGAGCTGACGCCGGACGGGCCGGCCCTGGCCGTCGACCACCCGGCCGCGCACCACGATCCGCTCCCCGATCGGCTCACCGCCCCGCTGCACCGTCAGGTCGGACTCCAGTGCGCCGATGTCCCGCTCGCCGAAGACGGGCGCGAACAGCTCGATCGTCTCCGGGTCGGCATGGTGCAGATCCTTGGTCGGGTGCCGCAGGAGCGAGCTGCGGTACGGCGGCCAGTCGCGCCTCGGGCCGAGCTCCTGCGGCGCGCCCTGCGCCAGGCCCTCCTCGTACGCCCGGTGCGCAGCCTCGATCTCGGCGCTGAGCTGCGCCTGCGTGTCGGCTGCCGCATCAGGTGCTGCGTCAGGTGCTGCGTCAGGTGCCGTAGCGGGCGCAGCAGCAGGCGCACCAGCAGTAGCACCAACAGGCGCTGCAGCAGGCAGACCAGCAGGCGCTGCAGTGGCTCCTGAAGCGGGTACTCGTTCCGTCATCTCGTCTCCCTCTCGACGTCGTCGTCGGTCGCCACGCGTGTCCTGCCCCGGCGCACTCACGGCGCCCCCTGCCCGAGCACCGGGCCCCAGCCCGTGTAGCCCTCCGCCAGGAAGCGCCGGCCGGACTCCGAGGCGGTGAGCGTGCGCAGCTCGGCCAGGCGCCGTCGGGCGGCGAAGCCCGTCTCGCCCGGGTGGGAGTGCAGCATGCCGCTCATCCAGGCGGAGAAGTGCTGGGCGCGCCAGACCCGCTCGGCGACGCGGCGTCCGTACTCGTCGAGCACGGCGTCGTCCCGGCGTCCGCCCCGACCTCCCCGAACGCCGGGTCCGCCCGAGCCGGCTGAGCCGACCGAGCCGACCGACCCCGAGCCCGCGCCCGTGCCCGTACCCGCGAGCCAGGTCTCCAGCACGTCGTGCAGCACGACGACGTCCGCGAGCGCCAGGTTCAGGCCCTTGGCTCCCGTGGGCGGGACGGTGTGGGCGGCGTCGCCGGCGAGGAGCATGCGGCCGTGCCGCACGGGTTCGACGACGGACGAGCGGAAGCGCAGGACCGACCGTTCCTCGACGGGACCCTCGACGAGGCGGAACCCGTCGGGCCCGGTGACGCGGCGCTGCAGCTCGGCCCAGATCTGGTCGTCGCTCCATGCGATGGGGTCCTCGTCGGGGTCGCACTGGAAGTAGAGCCTCTGGTGGGTGTCGGTGCGCTGGCTGATCAGGGCGAACCCGTGCTCGGACGCCGTGTAGACGAGCTCGGGGGCGCTGCGCGGCGTCTCGACGATGACGCCGAACCACGCGTAGGGGTACTCGTGGACGAACGTGCGCCGCTGCGCCTCGGGCAGGGTGTGCCGCAGGGTCGAGTGGGAGCCGTCGGCGCCGACCAGCACGTCGCAGCGCAGCTCGTGGCTGTCGCCCTCCGGGTCGGTCCAGAGCACGCCGGGCCGGTCGGAGTCGCCGTCGAGCACGTGCGTGGCGGTCGCGCCCCAACGGACCTGGGCGCCTTCGCGGCCGACACCGTCCGCACCGTCGGCCGCGCGCCGGGTCGCGAGGTCGACGAAGACGTCGGTCTGCGGGTAGAGCCACACGCTGCGGCCGGTGAGGCCGGTCAGGTCGATGCGGTGGTCGGCGCCGTCGAAGCGCAGCACGATGCCGTCGTGCCGGGACCCGTCGCGCAGCACGCGGTCCAGGCCGGCGTCCACCAGCACCTGCACGGCGCCCGCCTCCAGGATCCCGGCGCGGTGTGTGTGCTCGATCTCCTCGCGGGAGCGCGCCTCCAGCACCACGTGGTCGACGCCGGAGCGGTGCAGCAGGTGCGAGAGCAGCAGCCCGGCGGGTCCGCCGCCCACGATGCCGACGACGGTGCGCTCAGGTGCTGGTGCGGGCAAGACGTCCTCCCGAGGTTCGACAGTTCAAGGGTTCAGAAGTTCAGAGATTCGGCAGTTCACAGACCCGGCTTTTCAGAAATTCAGCAGTTCAGAGGTTCGACGTGCCCGCCCTACCGCATCCGCGCCAGGTCGGCCTCGATCGCGGCGGCCGCCTTCAGCAGCGGGGGCAGCACGTGCCGCAGGATCTCCGCGATCTCGCCGCGCCGCACCGGCGCCGACACGTTCACGGCTGCCACCACCCGGCCCGTCCCGTCGCGCAGCGGCGCGGCGACGGACCGCAGGCCGTCCTCCAGCTCCTGGTCCACGAGCGCCCAGCCCTGCCCGCGCACCTCGGCGAGCGCGGCCCGGATATCCTCGGGGTCGGTGATCGTGCGCGGGGTCAGCGCCGCGAGGGTGCCCGACGGCGCGGCCCGCGCGAGGTAGGCGTCGAGCACGGCGGGCTCGGCGTGGGCCAGGATCGCCCGGCCCATCGACGTCGCGTAGGCCGGGAACCGCGTGCCCACCCGGATCGTCGCGCTCATGATGCGGCGCGTGGCGACGCGCGCGACGTAGACGATGTCCGCGCCGTCGAGCACCGCCACCGAAGAGGACTCGCTCACGCGTTCGGACAGCTTCTCGAGGTGCGGGGTCGCGATGTCCGGCAGGGTGAGGCTCGACAGGTAGGCGTAACCGAGCTCGAGCAGGGCGGGCCGCAGCGTGAACGCGCGGCCGTCCGTCGCCACGTATCCGAGCTCGACGAGCGTGTGCAGGAACCTGCGCGCCGACGCGCGGCTGAGCCCCGTCTCGCGCGCGACGTCGCTCAGGGTGAGGGACCGCCGGTCGCCGTCGAACGCCCGGATCACCGCGAGGCCGCGTTCGAGCGACTGCACGAACTCGGGCGAGCGGCCGGGTTCGGTCCCGGGTTCCGTCTCGGGTTCCGTCTCGGGTCCAGTCTCGGGTTCTGCCTCGGCGTCGGTCCCGGCGACGCCCGCGACATCGCTCGCGCCGCCGTCCCGGCCAGCGCCGTCCCGACCCGCGCCGTCCGGACCGGGCCCGGGCCCAGGCACGCCAGGCTCAGGCAAACCAGGCTCAGGCCGATCAGAACCATGCTGACCGGGCCCCGATGGATCAGGCATCCGGTCCCCCCGCCGCTCCCCCGACCGAGCCAATGACAGCGCCCCCGACCGTGCCCCCGACCGCATGGTTGAGCCGCGCCTCCGCGAGGCTGCGCACGCCCTGCTTGGCCTGCTGCACCAGCTCGTACACGTGCGTGCGCAGGCGGGCGAACTCGGGCGCGGAGCGCGTCTCGAGCTGGTCGCGGTCGGGGCCGAGGCCGACCGCGACGTCCTCCAGGACGACCGTGGGCCGGGCCGAGAGCACGAGCACCCGCTCGCCCAGGTAGATGGCCTCGTCGATGTCGTGGGTCACGAAGACGACGGTGATGTCCAGCCGCCGCCACAGCTCGCGGACCAGGTCCTCCAGCTCGAACCGGGTCTGCGCGTCGACGGCGGCGAACGGCTCGTCCATGAGCAGCACCTGCGGTTCGTAGGCGACGGCGCGCGCGATCGCCACCCGCTGCTGCATGCCGCCGGAGAGCTGCCAGGGGTAGGCACCGGTCACGTCGTCCAGGCCGACCGCCGCGAGGGTCTCGCGGACGAGCTGGGCCCGCCGGGCCTTCGCGACGCCCTTCTCGCGCAGCGGCAGCTCCACGTTCTGGGCGACCGTCATCCACGGGAACAGCGAGCGGCCGTACTCCTGGAGCACCACCGCCATCCCCCGCGGCGGCTCGGTGATCGCCGTCTCCCCCAGCACCACCTCGCCCGACGTCGGCGGCAGGAGGCCCGCGACGCAGCGCAGCAGCGTCGTCTTGCCGGCCCCCGAGGGTCCGACGACGCACACCAGCTCGCCCGGGCGTACCTCGAACGTGAGGTCGGTGATCGCCTCGACGGGCGCCGCGCCGCCGTCGTACACCTTGCGCAGGCCGCGCACGGCGAGGCGCGCCCCGCCCGCGGGCCCTGACCTGTCGGCCTGCGCGCTCTTCTCATCCTGCACGGTCTTCTCATCCTGCACGGTCGTCTCGACCAGGCCGGTCCTATCAACCTGTACAGCCCTCTCGACCGGGCCGGCTCCGTCAGCCGAGCTGCTCATCTCAGGCACCTCCGTTCTGTGACCGCCGGTACCCGAGATACCAGCCGAGGACCGTGTTCGTCACGGCCCGGAAGACGAGGGACAGCAGCACCCCGACGACGCCGAGCAGGATGACCCCGCTCCACATCTCCGGGATCGCGAAGCTGCGCTGGAACTGCACGATCGAGAAACCCAGTCCGTCCTTGGCCGCGAACATCTCGCTGATCACCATCAGGATGATCCCGATCGACAGCGCCTGCCGGGCGCCGGTCACGATCTGCGGGCCGGCGCCGCGCAGCACGAGGTGCCGCACCGTCGCCACGCGGCCCAGCCGGTAGGCCCGGGCCGTGTCGCGCAGCACCGGGTCCAGGCCGCGCACGCCCTCGACGGTGTTGAGCAGGATCGGCCACAGGCAGCCCGTCGCGATCACGACGATCTTCATCGGGGTGCCGATGCCGAGGAACAGCATCAGGACCGGCACCAGCACGGGCGGCGGGATCGCGCGGAAGAACTCCAGCACAGGCTCGGAGTACGCGCGCAGGGCGCGCGAGGACCCGATCGCCACCCCGAGGCCGACGCCGACGACGAGCGCCGCCGAGTACCCGGCGAGCAGCCGCAGCACGCTCGGCACCACGTCGGTCGCGAGCCGGCTGCCGCCGAAGCCCTCGCCGGGCGGGGCCTCGAACCACGTCTCGCCGAACGTGCCGACGATCGTGCGCAGGGGCGGGTTGAAGTACACGGTGCTGCGGGCGGTCAGGAACCACCACGCGACGAGCAGCACGACGGGCAGGCCGACGACGAGCAGCACGGACCGCAGGGCCCGCGCGAGCCCGGATCCCCGGCGCACAGCACCCTCGTCCCCGGATCTCGCCGGCCCTCGCGACCGGCGAGGTCGCGACGTGCCGGTCGTGGTTTCGGAACGAGTGCCCGCCGTCGTCTCCGACCGAGCGCCCGTCGTGGTCTCCGACTCAGTGCCCGCCGTTGTCTCCGACCGAGCGCCCGTCATGCCGCACTCTCCCCGCGGACCGAGGGGTGCCAGAACAGGGTCCGGCGCTCCAGCGCGCGGGCCACGACGTTCACCGCGACGCCGAGCAGGCCGGCGACGACCACATAGGCGTACATCGACGCGACCGCCCCCGAGGACTGCGCCACCCCGAGCAGCTTGCCGATCCCGGGCGTGCCGATCAGCAGCTCGCCCGTCACGGTCAGGATCAGCGCCACGCTCGCAGCCAGGCGCAGGCCCGTCATCGCGTACGGCAGCGTCGTCGGCCACACCACGGTGCGGACGCGGGTCAGCGGCGAGAACCGGTAGGAGCGCGCCGTGTCCGAGGCGACCGGGTCGACGTCCTGCACGCCCGCGAGCACCTGCACCAGGACCTGCCAGAAGCTCGCGTAGACGACGAGCAGCAGGGTGGAGGCCATCCCCGTGCCGTACAGCAGGATGGCCACGGGGATGAGCGCGACCGAGGGCACGGGCCGCAGGAACTCGATCGTCGACGCCGTCACGGCACGCAGCAGCGGGACGGACCCGATGACCACGCCCAGCACGACGCCGGCCACGAGCGAGATCGCCAGCCCCGTGAACCACGTGGTCAGCGTCTGCCCCAGCGCCGTCCAGAACTCGCCCCGCCCCAGGCGTTCCGCGAGCGCAGCCAGGATCTGCGACGTCGGGGGCAGGTAGCGCGCGTCCACGAGCCCGAGCCGCGGCACGAGCTCGACGACCAGGAGCAGCGTCGCGACCCCGCCCGCGCCGAGCGCCCAGGCGGGCACGCCCGCGCTCCGACTCGCGGTCCGACTCGCGGTTCGACCGGCAGCCCGAGTGGCGGCAGCCCGAGTGACGGCACGGCTCACGGCAGCAGCGCGCCCACGTCGACGGCCTCGTCGAACAGGCCCTGCTCCAGGCCGAGGTCGGCCAGCACCTGGAACGACGACGCCTCCAGCCCCGGCGCGAACCGCGGCATGACCATGGCCTCCTTCACGGCCGGGTCGATCTCGGTGTAGGTGTCCAGGACCGCGCGCGTCTCGTCCGGGTGCTCCTCGGCGTAGGTCAGGGACTCCTCCATGGCGGCGGTGAAGGCCTTGACGGTCTCCGGGTCGGCGGCGATCTGCTGGTCGGACGTGAAGTAGGCCGCGATCAGCAGGTCGGGGTCGGTCTCCGCGAAGTTGGACGCGACGACCCGCGCGCCGTCCTGCAGCGCCCTGGTCAGGTGCGGCTCGACGATCCACGCGGCGTCGACCTGACCACCGGCGACGGCGGCGGGCATGTCGGGGAACGCCATCTCGACGAACTCCACCGCGGCCGGGTCGCCGCCGGCGTCGGCGACCACCTTGCGGATCGTGGTGTCGCCGATGTTGTTCAGCGTGTTGACGGCGACGGTCCGGCCGGCCAGGTCGGCGGCGTCCTGGACGTCGGAGTCCTCCGGGACGACGACGGCGCTGAAGTCCTCGCCCGCCACGCCCGTCGTGGAGTTGCCGGGCGCCACGGCCTTGAGCGGCAGCCCCTGCGACGACGCGACCAGCAACGACGTCACGTTGCTGAACCCGAACTGGTACTCGCCGGCCACCACGGCGGGCACGATCGCGGCGCCGCCCTGCGCGAGCTCGAGCGTGACGTCGAGGCCCTCGTCCTCGAAGAAGCCCTCCTGCACGCCGAGGTAGATCGGTGCGACGTCGACGATCGGGATGACGCCGACCGTGACCGGCGTGAGCCCGCCGTCCGACCCGGACCCCGACCCGCCGTCCCCGGAGCCGCCGGCACCGGACCCGGCCCCGGACGTGCCCCCGCACGCGGCCAGGAGCAGGACCGCCGTCGCGGCGACAAGAACGGGGGCGGCAGCAGAAAAAGTACGTCGCACTGAGGTTCTCCCTTGAACGTGGTGCTGTACGTGGTGCTGTGCGTGGTGCTCGCGCAGGTGCTCGGTGTACCCGGCGTTCGGTGTACCCGGTGTTCGAAGCACCCGGTGTTCGCTATCCGAACGATTGTGCCCATAAAGAACATAGCGACCCCGGCGGTGCGCGGTCAACGGCGTCCACCCGCGTAAGCGATCACCCTCATTGCCCGGCGTACCCAGCGGCAATACCATCCGTCTGCCCGGCTTTTCACCCGTTCCCACGCGCGGCGCAGAACCTGCGCCGCAGGACCCACAGTGCAGGACCCACAGTGCAGGACCCACAGTGCAGACTCACGAGAGGCCCGTCATGGAACGCACGGACCGTCGACCGACACCTCACGCACCGGCCCGCATCGTCGCGGCCGCCGCCGTCACACTGCTCGCGCTCGTCGCCCCGGCCACGGCCGCGCAGGCCGACCCGCCGCCGAACCTCCCGCAGAACGCCGGCGGGTACGAGCAGTCCTTCTCCCCCGCCTACGACTACGACACCGACGGCTGCTACGCGACGTCCGCGATCGGCCCGGACGGGACGCTGGCGACCGGCCTCGCGATCGGCGGCGCCGTCAACGGGAGCTGCCGCGACCAGTGGGACCTGGACGCGTCGCAGACCTACGCGCGCGACAAGTGCAACAACGGCTGGTGCGCCGTCATGTACGCGAGCTACTTCGAGAAGGACCAGACCATGGACGGCCCCGTGGCTGTCGGCAGCCACCGGCACGACTGGGAGCACGTCGTGGTGTGGGTCGACCAGGCGACCAACCAGGTGGAGCACGTCTCGATCACCGAGCACAGCGGCTCGGCGACGTACCCCCGCTCACAGGTCCGGTTCGAGGGTTCGCACCCCAAGATCGTCTACCACAAGGACGGGCCGAGCACGCACCTGTTCCGCCTGGCCAACGGCAACGACGACCCGCCCGAGAACCACTACGGCACCTGGCGCTACCCGCCGATCGTCGGCTGGAACGGCTGGCCCAGCACGTCGCTGCGCGACCGCCTCATGACCGCCGACTTCGGCGGCGCGAGCATCAAGATCGACGACGGCGACTTCACGTACTGGCTGGAGCGCATGAAGCCGGCCGGCATCCCGTTCAACCCGGCGGCCTAGTCCCGGGCCGGCTCGCGGGCGCTCCGGCGGGCCGGCTCCCCGGCCGGCCGAGCCTGACCGGCCCCAGCTTGCCGGGGTTCATCTGCCACAGCACCTCGTGCACGCCCTGGTCCGAGGCGGTGAGCGTGAGCACGCAGAACAGCTCACCGCCTCGCTCCAGGCCCATGGCCGAGTGCCCGTTGACCTCCAGCGGTCCCGTGGTGACGCCGGCCCAGAAGGTCTCGGCGTAGGCCTCCAGGAGCCGGGCGACCTTCCGGCGTCCGACGACGGGGACGCGCGCCGCGGGCCGGACGACGCCGCCGCTGTCGGCCCGGCTGACGACGTCCTCGGCGAACAGCCGCTCCAGCCCCGTGAGGTCGCCGGCCCGGGCCGCCGCGACGAACGCCTCCAGCAGGGCCCGGCGCCGGCTCGCGAGGACGGTGCCGCGCCGCCCGGACGTGATGTGCTTGCGCGCCCGGCTCACGAGCTGGCGCGCGGCCGCCTGCGAGAGCTGGACGATGTCGGCGATGTCGGCGTACGCGTAGTCGAACGCCTCGCGCAGCACGTACGCGGCGCGCTCGGTCGGCGTGAGGCGTTCCAGGAGGACCAGGACCGCGACGTCCAGGGCCTCTCCCCGCTCCGCGCCGAGCGCCGGATCGTGGCTCGTGTCCACCGGCTCGGGCAGCCACGGGCCGATGTACGTCTCGCGGCGTGTGTGCGCGCTCTGCAGCACGTTGATGGCGAGCCGCGTGGTGGTCGTCGTCAGGAACGCGTGCGGGTTGCGGACGACGGCCCGGTCCGTGGTGTGCCAGCGGATCCAGGTCTCCTGCAGCACGTCCTCCGCCTCGACGACCGAGCCGAGCATCCGGTACACGATCCCGAAGAGCTGCGGGCGGACCTCCGTGAAGACGGCGGCCGCGCCGTCGAGATCCTGCTCTGCAAGGTCCGGCTCTGGAAGGCCCTGCTCTGGATCGCCCGGCGCTGGATCGCCCGGCTCTGAACTGCCTGGCTCTGAACTGCCTGCCTCGGGGGCGCCTGCTGTCATGGAATCACCTCGGGGACGAACGGCCGTCACAGCCGGCGCCCCCGACCGGTCGTACGTGTGAGGCCGATAAAAGCACGGCCCGGATCTCCTGTCCTGCGCTGCGCGAGCCGCCACCCGGCCCGGCAGACCATCGAGATGCATCCACAGGCTCGGTACCAGGCACGACGGAGCAAGTAACAGAGCGAGCAAGGAGAAAACATGAGCGAGCACGTGCTCGAACCGGCGGCCCAGGCATTCGCCGAGGCGACCGCGAAGCCCCCGCGGCTGCACGAGCTGGGCGTCGAGGGAGCCCGCAAGCTCCTGGACGACGTCCAGGCGGCGCCGATCGAGAAGCCGGACGTCGACGAGAAGTGGATCACCGTCCCGGCCGACGTCGGCGACGTGCGGGTGCGGATCGTCAGGCCGCTCGGCACCGACCCGTCCGGTGCGAGCCGGCCGGAGCTGCTGCCGGACCTGCTGCCCACCCCGCTGCCGACCATCCTCTATGTGCACGGCGGTGGATGGATCCTCGGCAACGCGGGCACCCACGACCGGCTCGTGCGCGAGCTGGCCGTAGGCGTCGGCGCCGCCGTGGTCTTCGTGGAGTACACCCGGTCGCCGGAGGCGCAGTACCCCGTGGCGATCGAGCAGGCCTACGCCACGGCGCAGTGGATCACCCGGCACGGCGCCGCCGAGGGGCTCGACGCCACGCGGCTGGCCGTCGTCGGCGACTCGGTGGGCGGGAACATGACCGCCGCCCTGGCGATCCTGGCCAAGCAGCGCGGGGACGTGACCTTCGTGCACCAGTCGATGTACTACCCGGTGACCGACGCCGGGCAGGACACCGGCAGCTACCGCGAGTTCGCCGACGGCCCGCACCTGACGGCCAAGGCGATGGCGTGGTTCTGGGACGCCTACCTGCCCGACCTGGAGCGGCGCGACGAGATCACCGCGTCCCCGCTGCGGGCCACCGCCGAGGACCTCGCCGGGCTGCCCGAGGCGTTCCTGGTCGTGGACGAGAACGACGTGCTGCGGGACGAGGGCGAGGCGTACGCCCGCCACCTGATCGCCGCCGGCGTCCCGACGACGACCGTCCGCTACAACGGCACGATCCACGACTTCCTGATGCTGAACCCGCTGCGCGGCACCGCCGCGACGACCGCCGCCCTGGAGCAGGCCGTCCACGTGCTGCGCAAGGCACTCAAGACCGACCCGACGAACACAGCAGTACCCAACACAGCAGTACCCAACACGGCAGCACCGAGCAAGGGAGAGCAGTCATGACCACACCCACCGTCGTCCTCGTCCACGGGGCGTTCGCCGAGTCGTCGAGCTGGAACGCCGTCGTCGGGCACCTGCAGCAGCAGCTGATCCCGGTGGTCGCCGTCGCCAACCCGCTGCGGTCCGTCGCGGGTGACGCCCAGTACGTGCGCGACGTCGTCGCGTCCATCCCCGGGCCGGTCGTCCTGGCCGGCCACTCCTACGGCGGCATGATCATCACGGAGGCGGCTGCGGGCAACCCGAAGGTCGTGGGCCTCGTCTACGTCGCGGCGTTCACGCCGGACACCGGGGAGAACGCGTTCAACCTGTCCGCCAAGTTCCCCGGCAGCACCCTCGGCGCGGCCCTCCAGGCCTACCCGGTCTCCACCGGCGGCAACGAGCTCGCGATCCGCCCGGAGGTGTTCGGCGAGCAGTTCGCCGCCGACGTCGACGCCGACCTCACCGCCCTCATGGCCGCCACGCAGCGGCCCGTGACCGAGGCCGCGCTGACCGACGACCTGTCGGCGGCCGAGCCGGCCTGGCGCACCCTCCCGTCGTGGGTCGTGTACGGCGAGGCCGACCGCAACATCCCGGCCGAGCTGATCCGCTTCATGGCCGAGCGCGCCGGCGCCCGCGTGGTGACCGGGGTGCCCGGGGCGTCGCACGCGATCAGCGTGTCGCACCCGGTCACGGTTGCCGAGACGATCGTCACCGCGGTCCGCGCCACCTCGGACTGAGCTTCATCGCTGAGCTCGGATCACTGAGCTGGAACATGACGCCGGCCGGGAGCCCGCCCGCATCCCGGCCGGCGTCGTCAGCGCGCTCCGGAGGAAGGTGTGCCCGGACAAGGGTGGCCGGGTGGGCCTTACTTCGTTCGCCTGTGCCACGGGCGTTCTGGCTCAGCCGGACAGTCCGGCTCAGGTGAACTTCGCGGTACCAGGACGATCAGAATTCAGCACGCCCGGCACCCCCGCCCTGCGCACACGCCACCCGACGGCGCTCCCCCCGGCCGGGCCTCAGAGTGCGCCGACGACCGACAGGAGCTGGAGCCGCTCGTAGCTCTCCGTGCCGGGCACCGCGGTGAAGACCGTCAGGGCCTGGTTCTGGTCCGGGTCGAGCAGGGTCTGCCCGTGCAGCTCCACGAGGCCCACCTCGGGGTGGTTCAGGCGCTTGGGCTCGCAGTACGGGCCGACGACGGGGTGCTCGTCCCACAGCCGTGAGAACTCCGGGCTGCGGTCGCGCAGCAGGACGGCGAGCTCGCCCGCCGGTGACCGCGGGCCGGTCTGCGCCTGCAGGGCCGCGAGCCGCGCCGTGAGCGTGCGCCCGTGGTGGTCGTGGTCCTCCTCGGGGACCCGGTCCCGCGCGTGCGGGTCGGTGAACCACCGGTAGGCCCGCACCCGGTCGGGCCCGGTGTACGACGTCTCGTCGCCCAGCAGCGTCACCGCGAGCCGGGTCTGCCGCAGGGTCTCGCCCAGCACGTTCTCGACCTGGGCGGGCGCGTCCGTCAGGCCGTCGAGGATCCGCATCATGCCCACGTTGACGTGGTCACCGCGCCGGACCCGGCGCGGCAGGGCGTGCCCCGCGAGCTCGACCAGCCGGTCCCGCTCCTGGAGGCTCAGGCGCATCCCGTGCGCGATCGCCGCGAGCACCTGCTCCGACGGCACCGGCCCGCGCTGCTGCTCGATGCGGCTGTAGTAGTCGGCGGAGACGCCGCTCAGCGCCGCCACCTCCTCGCGCCGCAGCCCGCTGGTGCGCCGGCGCGGACCGCGCGGCAGGCCCACGTCCTCCGGCTGGAGCGCCTCGCGGCGCGTCCTCAGGAAGTCGGCCAGCTGCTGGCGGTCCATCGCCGTCGCCTCACTCTCGTCGTGCGGGCTCTGCGTGTGCAGGCCCTGCTTCTGCGGACTTCGCTCGGGAACCCGTGCCGGGTCAGGAACCCGCACCCGGGAACCGGAAACCCGTCAGGTCCTCCGAGACGTCCCAGAGCCGGCTCGCGGCCGTCTCGTCGGTCGCGGCGGCGTAGACGCGCTGCGGTGCCGAGCTGCCCGTGAAGTGGCCAACGCCGTCGGGCCCGTAGAACGTCCCGCCGCCGGCCGTGACGTCGGTGACTGCCTGCAGCGCGGGCAGGATGCCCATCTCGACCGGCTGCACGAACACCCCGAGGGCGAGCAGCCGCCGCATGACAGTGTCCATCCGCGGGGGCTCGCCGGCACCCGAGCCGGTGCCCGAGCCGGAGCCCGAGCCGGTGCCCAGGGCCGGGCCGGCCGCGTAGAGGCCGGTGTAGGTGGTGCCGGGGTGGGCCGCGTTGCTCACGATGCCCCAGCCGTGCGCCCGGCTGCGCCGGTCCAGCTCCAGGGCGAACATGAGCTGGGCGAGCTTGGAGAAGTTGTAGGCGCGTACGGGCGAGTAGTCGCGCTCGCTGTTGAGGTCGGTCCAGTCGATCTTGCCGAACCGCGCCGCGGCGCTCGACATCGTGGTCACGCGCGCACCGGCCGTACGACCGTCGCCTGCCCGCAGCAGCGGCAGCAGCCGCCCGACGAGCGCCATGTGCCCGAGGTGGTTGGTCCCGAGCTGGAGCTCGAAGCCGTCGGCGGTCGTGTGCCGGCTGGGCGGCGTCATCACCCCGGCGTTGGCGACCAGCAGGTCGATCGGGCGGCCCTCCGCCAGGAGGCCGTCGGCCAGCGCGGCCACGGACTCCAGCGAGGCGAGGTCGAGCGAGCGCGTGCCGACGACGGCGTCCGGCACCGCCGCACGAAGGCGCTCGACGGCGGCCGCGCCCTTGGCCGGGTTGCGCACGGGCAGCACGAGCTCGGCCCCGGCCCGCGCGAGCCGTTCGGCGATCCCGAGCCCGATCCCGTCGCTGGCCCCGGTCACGAGGGCGCGCCGGCCGACGAGGTCGGGCACGACGACGTCGGTGTACCTCCGGGGCCGGTGCTTGACGGGGCTGCTGGTGACAACGCTGCTGGTCTTCTTCACGGCGGGCTTGGTCACGGCGGGCTTGCTCACGACGGGCTTGCTCACGACGGGTCTTCCTCACGACGGGTTGTCCACCGGTCGGCCGACCGGTCCCGATCAGCGTGCGCGCGGCCGAGGCCCGGATCCAGGTTCGGGTTGTCCGTGGCTAGAGGGGTGTGACCAGCACCACGTCACGTCCGGGCCCGCTGTGTTGTCGAACTGGTAAGACCACCAGGAGGGTGTCATGGAGAAGATTCTGATCGTCGGCGGCGGCTACGCGGGCTTCTACGCAGCGTGGGGCCTGGAGAAGAAGCTCCGCCGGGGTGAGGCCGAGGTGACCCTCGTCGACCCGCACGGCTACATGACCTACCAGCCGTTCCTGCCCGAGGTCACGGCCGGCTCGATCGAGGCGCGGCACGTCATGGTGTCGCTGCGGCGCCACCTGCACCACACCACGATCATCGCCGGCCACACCACCAAGATCGACCACGCGCACCGCACCGCGACCGTCCGCACCAACGACGGCACCCTGCGGGAGATCGCGTACGACACGATCGTCGTCACCGCCGGCGCCGTCACCCGGACGTTCCCCGTCCCCGGCATCGAGCAGGAGGCGATCGGCCTCAAGCACGTGGAGGAGGCCGTCGCGATCCGCGACGCGCTGCTGACCGCGTTCGACCGCGCCGCCCTGCTCCCGCCGGGGATCGAGCGCCGTCGTCTGCTGACGGTCACCGTCGTGGGCGGCGGGTTCACCGGCGTCGAGGTCTTCGGCGAGCTGCTCTCGCTGGCCACGGCCCTGCTGCGCTCGTACCCGGAGCTCGGCCGCGACGACCTGGCCTTCCACCTCGTCGACGCGAACAAGCGCATCCTGCCCGAGGTCACGGACGAGCCCGGCCGCTGGGTCGTGCAGCACCTGCAGGAGCGCGGCGGGCGCATCCACCTCGGCACGCAGGTCGTCTCGGCGGCCGACGGCCGGATCATGCTCTCCACCGGCGAGTCGTACGGCAACGGCCTGCTCGTCTGGGCCGCCGGCAACGGCAGCAACCCCGTCGTCGCGAAGAACACCGACCTGCCGGTCGACGAACGCGGCCTGGTCCGCGTCCGCGCGGACCTCCGCGTCGGCACCGACGACGAGCTCGTCGCCGACGCCTGGGCCGCCGGCGACAACGCCGCGGTGCCCGACCTGGCCTCGACCGTCCCCGGCGCGCGCACCGTGCCGAACGCCCAGCACGCCGTCCGGCAGGGCAAGCTGCTGGCGAAGAACCTGGTCGCCGTCCTGCGCGGCCGAAAGCCCAGGCCGTACCTGCACCACAGCCTCGGCGTGGTCGCGACCCTCGGCATCGGGCGCGGGATCTTCCAGTACAAGCGCCTGGTCATCAAGGGCTTCCCGGCCTGGATCATGCACCGCGGCTACCACGTCCTGGCGGTGCCGACCTGGGAGCGCAAGGTGCGCGTGCTGCTCGTGTGGGTGTCCGCGGTGCTGTTCGGCCGCGACATCATCCCGCTCTCGACGGTGCAGGCGCCCCGCGCGGCGTTCCTCGCGGGCGGCGACCCGTTCGCGGGCTCGGGCCAGCAGCCGACGGCCCCGGCCGCGCCGTCAGCGGCACCGGCCGCCGCACCGGCCGCGGCACCGGCAGGCGCAGCGCCGACGGTTACCGCGCCCGCAGCCACCGCACCGGCGACCACCGCGCCCGCAGCGCCGGCCGCCGACGCCGTCCGCCCCGAGCTGAGCGTGGTGCGCGATGCGGGCTGACCTCCGCCGTCGGGCCGCGGGCCTGCGGGCCCGGGCCGCCGCGCTCGGCGAGCGGCGCGTGCAGCTGCACTGGTCCAACCTGTTCGGCGTGGTGACGTTCACGTGCCTGGTCGTCCTGACGATCACCGGCATCCTGCTGGCGTTCACCTACACGCCGTCGAACGAGCTGGTCACCTACACCGGGCCGTACGGACCGCTGCAGGGGGCGACGGTGACCGAGGCGTTCGCCTCGACCATGCGCATCTCGTTCGAGCAGACGGGCGGCCTGCTGCTGCGCCAGACGCACCACTGGGCGGCGCTCGTCATGCCCGCGTCGGTCATCATGCAGCTGCTCGTCACGTTCTTCACCGGCGGGTTCCGCCGGCCGCGGCAGCTGAGCTGGGTGCTGCTGGTGGCGGCCTTCGTGCTGGTGCTGCTCGCCGGCTGGAGCGGTTACGCCCTGCCCGACGACATGCTCTCGGGCACGGGCCTGCGGATCGTGGAGGGCGTGGTGCTGAGCATCCCGTTCCTCGGGACCTGGATCGCCGGGCTGATGTTCGGCGGGCCGTTCCCGGGCCAGATCATCGAGAACCTGTACCCGCTGCACGTGGCGATCGCGCCGGGGCTGCTCGTCGTCGTCCTGATCGCGCGGGCGGCGCTCACCCTGCGGGACGGGCAGGCCAAGCAGTTCCGGCCGGAGCCGGTCGCGTCGCTCGGGCTGCGCCTGTGGCCCGACGCCGCCTTCCGCGCCTTCGGCATGATGGGCATCACCGGCTCGGTGCTCGTGCTGCTCGGCGCGACCGCGACGATCAGCCCTGTTTGGACCTACGGGCCGGCGTCGGTCAGCGAGGTCGGCGCCGGGAGCCAGCCCGACTGGTACATGGGGTTCCTCGACGGGGCGCTGCGCCTGGTCCCGACGGGCTGGGAGACCGAGTGGTTCGGCTGGACGTGGACCTTCGCCATGCTGGTCCCGCTCGCCGTCGTCGCCGTGTACTTCGGCCTGCTGGTCGTCTACCCGTACGTCGAGGCGTGGGTCACCCAGGACCGCGAGCAGCACCACGTGCTGGACCGGCCGCGCCACTTCCCGGTCCGCACCGGCATCGGCGTGGCGGGCGCGCTCTTCTACGGCATCCTGTGGGGCGCCGCGAGCGCCGACATCGTCTCGACGGAGTTCAACGTGACCTTCGAGTCGGTGATCACCACGCTGCAGGTGCTGCTGTTCGTCGGGCCGGCGCTGGCGTTCGAGGTCACGCGGCGGGTCTGCATCGGGCTGCAGCGCAAGGACCGCGAGATCGCGCTGCACGGGCACGAGACGGGGCGGGTGGTGCGGATGCCGAACGGCGGGTACGCCGAGATCCACCAGCCGGTCGACGACGCCGAGCGGGCGCGGCTGACCGTCGTCCCCGTCCCGGCGGCGCCGGGCCGTACGGACGGCGCGGGGCGACTGCGCGGGACCGAGCGGCTGCGCGGGGCGCTGGCGCGCGGGTTCGGCACGGGGCACGTGGTGCCGGCGGCGGAGCGGGACGCGGCAGGTAACGGAGCGCGGGACGCGGCAGGTAACGGAGCGCGGGACGCGGCGGTCGCCGGAGCACGGGCTGCGGGCCGGGAGCTCGAGGGCGCGAGCGGCCGGGCCGGCGGTGCCGCCGGTGCCGTCGGGAACCGCCGGGCTATCCGCCCAGGGCCGAGAACGCCTCGTACACCATGAACGCCGGCCAGAAGAGGCCCTGGACGATGGCCCAGACGAACTCCCAGAAACCGTCGGCCTGCTGCCAGAAGTAGACCCAGGCACCGATGACGCCGAGCCCGTAGATCGCGCCGCCGCCCGCGGCGCCCGTCCGTGAGTCGCTCATGACCGCACCTCCGAGACCCACGCTACGCCGGGCGCGGTGTGTCCGGCCTGGTGAACGGGCCGGGTGCCGATCCCCTTCGAGGCCCGGGTTTCTTCGCTCTGAGCCGCCTCAAAGCGAAGAAATCTCAGGCCTCGAAGGCGTGCAGGGCCCGCACGAGCCAGTCGACGAGCCGGGCGCGCTCGGCGACGACGCCCTCGGACAGCCGCGCCGCGACGTGCACCACGAGCCATGACTCCAGGTCGCGCAGGGGCTGCGGCGAGCCGTCGGCGTAGGCCAGCGCGTACCCGCGGGTGAGCATCGACCGGCCGACGGCGACGAGCCCGCGGTTCGCGAGCCCGGTCACGCCCCGCGGGGCGGCGGACGACGCGTCGGCCCACTGCAGCAGGAGGATCGCCCGGGTGTGGTCCGCCTCGGGCACGCCGCGTGCGGCGTTGGGCCAGTCGATGACGCTGACCCGTTCGCCGGACACCATGACGTTGCCGGGGTGGTAGTCGCCGTGGCACAGGCGGTCCCCGGACGGCAGCCCGTCGAGCAGGCGCAGCGCGAACCCGCGCAGCTCCCGGGACAGGGTCGCGCCCTCGATGCGGGCGGCCAGCACCTGGCGGACGTCGGGCAGGTCGGCCGGCGCGGGCACCGCGTGGACGGCGAGGTGCGTCTCGGCCAGGGCCCGGGCGAGCGCCCGCACCCGCCACGGCCGACGCCGGAGCACCTCCAGCATGTCCGCGCCGGCGACCCGTTCCAGCACCAGGCCGGGGCGGCCGTCCCAGGTCAGGACGTCGACGAGGCCCGGCGCGACGTCGTGCCCGGCCAGCCCGGCCAGGGCCGCCGCCTCGGCGTGGTGCCCGTCGAACCCGGAGCGGTAGAGCTTCACGACGGCGTCGCCGCCCCAGGCGAACACCTCCGCCTCGCGCCCCGCGCCGATCCGGGGCCCGAGCCCGGCCCCACCGGCGGGGACCGGTCCGGCGGCGGTCGAGTCGGTCATCCGGACAGTGTGGCGGCGTGGCCGACCGCGCCACCACCTCCGTTTCGGGTGGGTCCCGACAATCACCCGCGACCCACCGCTCGTGCCCCTCCCGCCACCACCAGGTGTTGGACACAACAATCACCGCCCGATGCGAACCCCAAGTGGCAAAAAACGTTGTGTTTCACCCCACCCCCCCCGAGGATCGTGGGGCAAGTGAT
>NZ_JBHWLR010000002.1:320972-329173 GCF_042731755.1 Promicromonospora sp. NPDC059942 | reverse complement strand
TCCGGAACGCCCTTTTTGTACCCCCCCTACCACAGGGGGGGGGGAACACAGGGGTCTTGTAAGGGGTGCTCCCCCGGGTGAGAAAAACTTGTGGGGCCAAACACCGGCCCGTCAGAGGTCGGGGGCTCGGGTGATTTATCACCTCAAGTGCCGACCTGGCTTGACTTAATCAGGCTCGCCTCGCCTAAGTTAGGCACACCTAATTCCATACCGGGGCACCGTCCCGGCGTACGAGGGAGCTGTCCGATGTTGCGCCTGTCCGGAGCCGGCCCCGATCGCGCCGCGACGCGTACCCCGAGCAAGCCGGCCCACCGACGCCGCGCCATCGGCACCGCTGTACTGCTCGCCATCGCCGTCCTCGTCGCAGGGTGCGGCCTGCAGCTCCCCCTGGCGGGGCACGCGGACGACGGCGGCGCCGTCGTCGGCACCGAACCCTTGAGCGCGCTGGAGCCGATCGCCGACCCGCGCGCCTGGACCGGCGAGATCACCGTCGGCACGCCCGACCGTCCCGTCGACCCGATCACCGACGACCCCCGGCCGAAGCTGCCCGCGACCGTCACCGACGCGCAGGGCACCGAGGTGACCGTCACCGACACCAGCCGGATCCTGGCGCTCGACCTGTACGGCTCGCTCTCGCGGATCGTCTTCGAGCTCGGGCTGGGCGACAGCGTCGTGGGCCGCGACGTCTCATCGGGCTTCCCGGAGATCACCGACCGGCCGCTCGTCACGTCGAACGGCCACGAGCTCACCGGCGAGGCGATCCTCGACCTGGCGCCCACCGTCATCCTCACCGACACCACGCTCGGCCCCTGGGACGTGGTGCTGCAGATGCGCGACGCCGGCATCCCCGTCGTGGTGCTCGACAGCCACCGCAGCCTGGAGACCTCCGCCGACCTGGCCCGCGCCACGGGCGAGGCCCTGGGCCTGCCCGCCGAGGGCGCCGCCCTGGCCGAGCGCACCGAGGCCGCCGTCGACGACACGCTTGCGCAGGTCGCGGCGCTCGCGCCCGCCGACCCCGCCGTCCGGCCGCGCGTGATCTTCCTCTACGTGCGCGGTCAGTCCGGCGTCTACTACCTGTTCGGCGACGAGTCCGGGGCGGACTCGCTGATCGAGGGCCTGGGCGGGATCGACGCCGCCGCCGAGGTGGGCTGGAAGGGCATGCGCCCCCTGAACGACGAGGGGCTGATCTCCATGCAGCCCGACCTCGTGCTGCTGATGACCGGCGGGCTGGAGTCCGTGGGCGGCGTCGACGGCCTGTTGGAGCAGGTGCCGGCCCTGGCGCAGACGCCGGCGGGCGAGAACCGGCGGTTCGTCGCGATGGACGACACGGAGATCCTGTCGTTCGGGCCGAGGTCGGCGGACGTGCTCGACGCGCTGGCCCGCGCGTTCTACGCCCCGGAGAGCGTCTCGTGACCCCGGTCGAGACCGACGTCCGCGTCCTGCCGCCCGCCCGACCGGCCCGCACCGCGGTCGTCACCGCCGGCCTCGTGGTCGCGCTCGGCGTGCTCGCGGTCGTGTCCGCCGGGTCCGGGCAGCTCCACGTGCCGCCCGCGGAGGTGATCGGCTCACTGCTGCACCACGCGGGTATCGACGTCGGCCCCATGCCGTCCCACCCGAACGGCGACGCCGCGCTGTGGACCATCCGGTTCCCGCGCGTGGTGATGGCGGCGCTGGTGGGGGCGGCGCTCGCGACGGCGGGCGCCGTCATGCAGGGCGTGTTCGGCAACCCGCTGGCGGAGCCCGGCGTCGTCGGCGTCTCGTCCGGCGCGGCCGTGGCCGCGTCCGTGACGATCGTGCTCGGGCTGACCGCCCTCGGCCCCTGGACCACCGCCGCTGCGGCCTTCGCGGGCGGACTCGGCGCGACGTTCCTCGTGTACGGGCTCGCCCGGTCGGCGGGCCGCACCGAGGTGGTCACGCTCGTGCTCACCGGCGTGGCCGTGAACGCCGTGTGCGGCGCGGGCCTGGCCCTGACCACCTTCCTGGGCGACACGCAGGCCCGCGAGCAGATCGTGTTCTGGCAGCTCGGCTCGTTCAACGGGACCCGCTGGGCGTACGTCGGCGTGGTCGCGCCGCTCGTGCTGGTCGGTCTGGTCGGCGCTCTGCTGCTGGCCCGCCGGCTGGACCTGCTGTCCCTGGGCGAGCGCTCGGCGCGGCACCTCGGCGTCGACGTCGAGCGCCTGCGCGTGCTCAGCATCGTGGTGGTCGCCGTGCTCACCGCCGCGGGCGTCGCGTTCTGCGGCATCATCGCGTTCGTCGGCCTCGTGGTGCCGCACCTGGTCCGCATGGCCGTCGGCCCGGCGCACCGCGTGCTCGTGCCGCTCAGCGCGCTCGGCGGCGCCGTCCTGCTCCTGGCCGCCGACCTCGTGGCGCGCACCGCCGTCGGCTACGCCGACCTGCCGATCGGCATGCTCACCGCGCTGGTCGGGGGCCCGTTCTTCTTCTGGCTCATCCGCCGCACCCGGCGCACCGCGGGGGGCTGGGCATGAGCGCGCTGCTGACGCTGACCGGGGTCCGGGTCGAGGCCGGGAGCGCCGTCCTCCTGGACGACGTCGACCTCGACGTGCGCCCCGGCGAGGTACTCGTCGTCGTCGGCCCGAACGGCGCCGGCAAGTCCACGCTCGTCTCCGTCCTGGCCGGCGACCGCGCCCCCGACGCCGGCGAGGCGGCCTGGACCGGCACCCCGCTGGGCGCCGTCCGGCCCGCCGAGTTGGCCCGCCTGCGGGCCGTACTGCTCCAGGAGAACCAGGTCAGCTTCCCGTTCCGGGTGATCGACGTGGTCCGCATGGGGCGCGCGCCGTGGCAGAGTTCCGGCAGGCAGGGCTCGGGTACCCCGGCCGACGACGACGCCGTGGTCGCCCGCGCGCTCGACGCCGCCGACGTCGCGGGCCTGGCCGGGCGGCGCTTCCCGACGCTGTCGGGCGGCGAGAAGGCCCGCACCTCGTTCGCGCGGCTGCTCGCCCAGGACACCACCCTGCTGCTGCTCGACGAGCCGACCGCCGCCCTCGACGTGCGGCACACCGAGCACCTGCTGCGCCACGCGCGGCGGCACGCGACCGAGGGCGGCGCCGTCGTAGTCGTGCTGCACGACCTGGCGCTCGCCGCCGCCTGGGCGGACCGCGTGCTGGTGCTCGACGGCGGCCGGGTCGCCGCCCTCGGCGCCCCTGCCGACGTGCTCACCGCCGACCTGCTGACCCGGGTCTACGAGCATCCCGTCGACGTGGTGCGGCACCCCCTGACGGGCGCGCTGCTGGTGCTCCCCCGCCACGGCGGCGACGGCGGAGAGCCCGCCCCGGCGCCCGCCGGGACCCCCGACCTGATCCACGCGCAGGCCCGCACCGAAATCCTTGCCCGGGTCCCCGCCCGGACCCCTGCCCGAACCGACGCCCTCAGCGAGGACCCCGCATGACCTCCCGTCACCTGCCCCGTCCGGCGATCTCCCTGGTCGCCCTCGTCGTCGTGGTCGCCCTCGCGCTGCTCGGCCCGGTGCTGACGGCGCACGCCGCCGCACGCGTCGCCGTCTCGGGGCAGCCCGACCCGGGCACGGCCTCGACGGTGCGCATCTCGGGCAGCGGGTTCCAGTCGGTGCCCAAGGCCTTCGGCGGCGTGTACGTGTTCTTCGGCTGGGTCTCGGACCCGTCGGGCGGGTCGTGGGCGCCCAGCCGCGGCGGCGTGTCCGGCGACACCTACCGCTACGTGCCCGACGCCGAGACCGCGCAGAACGCGGGCTACCAGCGGTTCGTCGCCTTCCCGGGGTCGAGCACGGAGGCCGAGGCGAACGGCGGCACCATCGCCGCGGACGGCACCTGGTCCACCGACCTCGTGATCCCCGGCGCGCGCTTCAAGGCGGCCGACGGCTCCACCGTGGACTGCGTCGCCGTGCAGTGCGGCATCATCACGATCGGCGCGCACGGGGTGCGCAATGCGAACAACGAGACGTTCACGCCCGTGACGTTCGCCGGCTCGGGTTCAGGCTCAGGCGCGGGGTCGGGATCGGGCGACGGCGCGGGGTCGGGCAGCGCGCAGGACGACGCGGCCGGGTCCGAGGCGGGCGAGTCCGGCGGCACCGGGTCGGGCAACGGCTCCGGTTCGGACGACGTCGGCTCCGACGACTCGAAGGGCCGCCCGGCCGATGCCAGCCTCGGCGTGGACCAGGCCACGGCCGTCGTGGGCCGCGTGCTGAGCTTCGGCGCCCAAGGCCTGGAGCCCGGCGAGCAGGTGAGCGTCACGCTCGACGACGGCCTGGTCGCTGTCGGGCCGCTCGTCGCGGGGAACCACGGCGAGGTCGCGGGCCTCCTGGAGCTGCCCTCGGACCTGCGCACGGGCACGCACGTGCTGCGGCTCTCCGGGGCCTCCTCCGGGACGACGATCGAGACCGAGGTGACGGTCACCCGCGACCCGGCCGAGGTCTCGGCCGCGGAGGCCGCCGCCGAGGCCGCGGGGGCCGCGGGGACGGGAGCCGCGGGAACGGGAGCGGGTGGAGCGTCCGGGGCCGACGGCGGCGCCGGGGCGAACGCCGACGGCACCTGGCGCCCCGAGGAGATCGCGGTGGGTGTCGCGGCCCTGCTGCTGCTCGTCGTGATCCTGTCGTCGCTGGTCACGTCACTGAAGCGGCGCGCGGACCGCCGCCGGGCGGAGCAGGACGCGACCGAGCAGGATTCTCCGGAGCCGGAGACTGCCCAGCGGGACGCGGAACAACCTGTCGACGACACGAACGACCCAGGCACGGACGAGGCGGGCACCAACGACGCAGGCACCAACGAGGCAGGCACCAACGACGCAGGCACGAACGACGCACGCACGAACGACGGAGAGCCGAGCGCGGGCGAGGCCGCCGGGCACGAACCGGCCGACGACGCCGCGACAGAGCCCGCCGAACCCGGGCGCGCGGCAGCGGAGCAGTACGCACCAAGTACACCTGCCGAGCAGGAGGCCCGCGCATGAGCCGCGCGACCCGCCGTCGGCGCAGCGCCGCGACGTCCGCCGCCCTCGCGCTCACGCTCCTCCTGTCCGCGGCGACCACGGCGTCGGCCGCGACGTCCGCTGCGACATCGACCACGGCATCGGCCGCGACGTCCGACGACCAGGGTCCCCTCCTCCTGACGGTGACCGTGCCCGAGGACGGGACCGAGCCGCCCGGCCAGGGCGAGGACGGCAGGCTGACGAACGCCGAGCTGCGCTGGGCCGTGAGCGTGCAGGCGGGGTCGGAGAGCCACCTCGCCGGGCAGTGCAACTTCCTGGTCGCGGGCCGCCCCGGGACCGACGGCAACACGGGCGGCGGGCGCATCTGGACCGCCGCCGACGAGGACCTCTACCACGGGCGGTCGGGCGACGTCCGCGTGCTGCGCACGGTCGGCCGGGGCGCGGACGCCGCCCAGCGCGCCGCCACGTTCAGCACGCGCTGCACGTCGCCCGACGGCCGACCCGTCTCGTACGCCGCGGGCCGGACCACGGGGGCCGAGGTCGTGCTCACCGGCGGCACCGGCACGCGCGAGGCCGACGGCTCGGTGCGCATCCGCTGGACGGGCAGCTTCACCGTGGTGTTCTACGGCGGCCTGGTCTACTGGTGGGTCACCGACCCGGAGCTGCGCCTGGACTCCGCCGGCAACGGCGCCCTCACCGGCACGCTCGGCGGCTACGGCACCGACCAGCAGGACATGACCCGCTGGGAGCCGCTGCCGTCGACCCGGACGTCGCTCGTCACCTTCACCGGACGCCGCCTCGACCCCGACTCCCGCGGCGGGCACCTGGTGCCCGACTACTGCGGCGTGCGCGCGAGCACCGGAGACCGCGTGCCGCAGCTCCGCGAGGACCCGGCCGGCAGCTGCTGGGGCTCGTTCCCGCAGGCGTTCGTGAACTTCCACCAGCTCGTGGGCGAGCCCGAGTTCTGGTACTCCACCGGCACCCGGGACGAGATCAAGACCCCCGCGAACGTGAGCGTCAGCTTCGACGCCGCGGAGTCCGTAGGCAGCGCCGGCCCGGGCAACGGCGGCACCGGCACGGGCGGCGGGGGCAGCGGCGCCGACAACCCGCCGGCCGCCGTCCCGCCCGCCACCACCGGTCCCGAGGGCAACGGCGGCGGTTCAAGCTCCGGCGCCGGACCAGGCTCGGGCTCCGGCACGGGCGGCGGCACGACCACCACGCCCGATCCCGACACCCCCGCCTCGTTCCTCCCCGTCGCGGCCGCGACGCTCGACGCCGCCGGCGCCGCCCTGATCCCCGACGGCCTGATCCCGGGCGGCGCCACCGGTCGCCGGCTCGCCGTCCTGACCGCCGTGCTGCTGGTCGCCGCGTCCGTGGCGATCCTCGGCTTCCGGCAGGGCTGGCTCGTGCTGCCCTTCCGGCGGCGCGACCCCTGAGACCCCCAGTCCGCAGTCCATCCCCAGAGAAAGGCAAGAACTGATGACACGCAGCAGACCGGCGGGCCGCACGCGGCACCGCGGGCACGCTCTGATCGCCACCGGACTGGCCGCGACGCTCGGCACGGCGCTCGCCGCCGCGCCGCTCGTCGCACTGACCGCCACCGCGGCGGAGCCGACCGACGTCACCGCGGACAGCGGCGACCTGGCCTGGGGCTTCCGTGAGAGCTTCCGCAACTACGTGGGGCGCCAGACGGCGGCCCTGCCGCCCATCGGAGCGGTCCCGGTCGGCGAGCGCATCACGCTCGTCGCGCCCGGCGAGTTCGACGAGGACGGCACGCCGGCCGCCAACCTCGACACCACCCCGCCGAACGAGACCCTGCCCTACCTCCTGCCCGTCACGGGCGGCACGGTCACCGACGCGGACAACCTGACGGTCGCGAGCGCGGGCGGCGCCGTCTTCCACTTCCCGTCGCACGCCTTCACGGTGACGGTCAAGGACGTGGCCGTCGTGGTCGACGGCGGCGCGGGCAGCCTCGTGGGCGACCTCGCCGTCGAGATCCCGGAGAACAACCTGGGCTACGAGCCCGGCACCTACGGCGGCGACGACGTGGTGCTCGGCGAGGTGGCGACCACCACGGTGGACGTCGCGGCCGACGCCGTGACCGTCTCCGGGACCGGCGTGACCCTGACGGCCGAGGGCGCCGCCGCGCTCCAGGGCTTCCTGGCCGAGGGCGCCGCGCTGGACAGCTTCACCGTGAGCGCGCAGACCAGCGCGCCGGCGGAGGAGCCCGAGGAGTGGAACCCGACCGTCACGCTGTCGAAGGCGTCGGGTCTGGACCCCGACGGCGAGACCGTCACCGCCACCGGCTCGGGTTTCGACCCGGCGGCCAACGTGAACACCTCGGGCCGACCGCCGGTCGCCGCGGGCGCGCCCACGGGCGTGTACGTGGTCTTCGGTTCCTTCGGGAACCCGTGGCGGCCGTCGGAGGGCGCCGGCTCAGGCGCCCGGACGGTGCTCACCCAGAAGTGGGCACTGCCGGAGCCGTCGTACTCGCAGGTCAAGGCGGACTTCCCGAACGTGGCCGGGCAGCTCGTGCTGCTCAACCCGGACGGCACGTTCACGGCGGAGCTCGCCGCGGCGCCGTCGGACACCGCGACCGGCACCTACGGCGTCTACACGTACGCCGCGGGCGGGGCGGCGGCCAACGCCGCCCAGGAGCTGGGCGTCCCGGTGTCGTTCGCGACGCCGGGCGGCTCCTCGGGCGACATCGACCTTGAGGTCACCGTGCCCGAGGGCGAGGACCCGAGCGAGCCCGGCGCGTTCACGTGGACGGTCGTGGGCGGCTCCGAGGCCGTGAGCCTCGGCACCGCCGAGGCCGGGGCGGGCGCCCTGACCGCCACGGGCGACCTCAAGCGGGTCACCGTCAGCGACACGCGCGCCGGCGGTCCCGCGTGGAGCATCAACGGCACGGCGACCGACTTCTTCGCGACCGGTGGTTCGGCGTCCTTCCCGGGCAGCAGCCTGGGCTGGTCGCCGTCGGTCTCGGAGAACACCGGGGGCGCCGTCGCCGGTGCGCTGGTGCGGCCCGGCACCGGCTCCGGCCTCACCGCGGGCGCCACCCTGGTGTCCGCGCCGGCGGGACACGCGTCCGGTTCGGTGACGGCGGACGCCACGCTCGACCTGCGCATCCCGTTGGAGACCCCGGCCGGCGACTACGCGAGCGTGCTCACGCTCACCGCGGTGGGCTGACGGTCCCGTGTTCTCCCTGCCTCATCGCGCAGGCCCGTCGGCGGGCAACGACCCCTGGAACTGTTAATACAAAGAGGGGTGTTGCCTCCGCC